>JAGNBV010000115.1 GCA_018004645.1 Bacteroidales bacterium | reverse complement strand
AATGAATTTTTAAGCCCCAGATAACCACATGTTTTTATGATGTTCAAAGCTATTTGCTTTTTGTTTTTATGAGAAAGATCCTGCTCAAGTATCTCGAGCAGTCCCTTTTGGGTTCTTTTTGTGAAATACTCATAAAAATCCTTGTCGTTTCTCTGTTTATAAAATTTCATCAACTCAACGGAAGTTGAAAGCGATTTGATCATTTTTTCAATACCTGTTTTCATTGAAAAAACGCCTGCTTCGTTAACCCGGTAACAACTGGGCGAAATATTGTCCAGGTAAGCTCCGCTGCCATAGTTGCCAAGCAGCGATGTGAGAAAGGTGTCGCCGTTATACACTCTAAAATAATTTTCGGGATATTTGTCAATAATATTTCGGAAACACATGGTATAAGTTAATATCCAGATTCCTGTTTTTAGTTCTTCGCTGCTGAAATTTCTTTTTCTGATTTCGGGCAGCATGGATTGTTCAAGAATGTTTTTATCTGCATCCACCTTACAGGCGTCATGATACGTGATGGAAACCTCTGGATGTTGTTCCATATAATCCACCTGCTTTTGCAGTTTATACGGGTCCGTCCAGTAGTCGTCACCTTCGCACAGGGCAATATATTTTCCGCGGGCGGCCAAACGGCAACGGCGTATATTTCCCATCATGCCAAAATTTTGGTCAGCGGTAATCACCCTGATTTTTTCCGGGTATTTTTTTGCGTAATCAAAAATTATTTCGCGGGTACCGTCGGTACTGCAGTCTTCGCCAATTAGGTATTCGAACGGGAAATTGGTTTTTTGCATAAGAACCCCTTCAATACAGTCGCGGATGTATGGCGCATGCTGGTAGGTGATCGTCTGTACCTGGACCATCGTGGAGGGGATACACTCCTTGACACGGTTGGGGAGTTCGTATGAACTGGCGAGAATCTTTTTGGCAGTAATTTTTGGCATCAATGGCTAATTATCGATATGCAAATATAGTGTTTTTAGGATAGATGCGGAGGGCAGAGGGCAAAAGGCAAAGGGCAATAATTATTTGTTTTTTAAAAGCGTTTTTCTGAAATTTGTTATTTATGAACTCAACATCAATAAAGCCTGGAATAATTCATTTCGGAAATGATGATCAATTAGTTTCCTTCTTTCGAATATGATCAAAATATTAGCGCACTCAAATATAGATTTTCTTGCAATAGCCAGTTAATTAACAAAATCCTTATTAGAAAATGAGTCACTGTCTTTTGGGATATTATTTGAGATTCTTAAAGCCGTATCACGTAATTGCATAGTAAATCTATATAATTTTTTATTGGCCAACTACTCAGTGATGTCAAATATCTTATCAGCAATAATAATACTGTCTTGCCAGATCTTCAAACTTTCAAATCTGAAATTTTTATAGAAGCCAAAATTTAACAATTATTATTTTGATCTCCGCTTTTTATCCTTTGCGCTCTGCTCTTCGCCAAATTGTTAGATTTCCACCAAATCAGAAACTCTGCATTTGTCCGTACTTAAAACGGCGCTTCCCCACGAAAGGCCTACGCCGAAGCCGCACAGCAGCAACTGAAGTTTTTTATTTTCTAATTGTTCTTTCAGGTTGGTAACCATCAATAGCGGTATCGTGGCACAACTGGTGTTGCCAAAATCTTTGATGTTGTACGGCACTTTTTCTTCGGGAAGCTTTAGTTTTTTACGGATTTTTTCCACCATAAAACGATTGGCCTGGTGAAAAAGAAAATAGTCCGGGGTTTCGATATTGAGATTGAAGTTTTCTATAAGCTTGTTCACCGACTGCGGTGCCCTGGTGATACCAAAAGAGAAAACCTCCATGCCGTCTAAACGTTCATGCAAACGCGAGCATCTGTTGCCGCCTTCTATATCTTCCATTCTAAATGAGTCGGGCGTTACAGGGTTGCGGCAACCTCCGTCGGGCAGGATGATGGCCTGATAACCGCTGCCGTCGGTGCCAAAATGGAAAAACATGTCGTCAGCCTGTTCATCCCATTCCAGGGCTGTGGCGGTGCCCCCGTCAGCAAAAAGGGGATAGGCGCTCTTGTCTTCATAACTGGCATATAAGGATTGGGTATTGCCGGCCAGCAACAGGCACTTTTTTATCGTTCCTGCAGCCATCAGCGAGGCGGCAACATTTAATCCGTGGATATACCCCGAACACCCCAACGTAATATCCAGTGTCATGCAATCTCTGGATAATCCCAGCCTTTGTTGCAGTATGCAAGAGGTGGCTGGCAGCTTATAGTCGGCGGTGTGCGAAACGAAAACCAGCAAATCTATTTCTTCGCGATTCCAGCCAAGGTCTTGTACAATTTTATCGGCAGCGGCATAACACAAGTCGGAGGTGCATACGCCCGGCTCTACGATACGGCGTCTTTCAATGCCTACGGAAGCTACAAACTTGTCGTATTCGTCGTTTACAAACAAGGGATATGCCGAGTTTTCGACAATATTCTTGGGGACACATGCCGCGATACCGGCTACTTTAATATGTTTTGTTCTGGAAAAAGCCATATTTTAATTGTTTTTTTACCACCAAGGTGCTCAAAGGTTACCACAAAGGCACAAAGTTTTTTAATTTTTTTATTTATCGTTTTCCTTGTGTCTTAGTGGCATCTTTCTTTTTTGTTAGCCACCAAGGCACAAAGGCACGAAGTTTTTTAATTCATTTTTATTTTTTCTCTTTGTGTCTTAGCTTCTTAGTGGCATTCTTTTCTTCTTGTTAGCCATGAAGGCACGAAGTTTTATAAATATTTTTTTATCGGTTTCTTTGGTGTCCCTTTGCGAAACTACTTCGTGGTTAAGTGTTTTTTGCTACCAAGACGCGTTAAGGGTATCTCTACAAACTTTTTAAAAATTATTGCTGCATTTTTGTTTTTACAATGTTGTAAAGGTCTTCAATAGTGGTGGAGCTTCTGATGTCGTCTGCCTTCACCTGTACATTGTATTCGTCGTCTATCATGGCGATGATGTTGAGGGCAACCAGCGAGGACCACTCTTTGATGGTACGGAAAGCTGTGCCGGCCTGAAATTCGCTTATATCTGTATCGTCGAACTGTTCGGCAAAATTTTGTACAAAATCTTTTAGTTCCATTTGGTTTTTTTAATTTGTTATTCTGTTTTTAATTTCATGGCAGGGTTGCCAAAAACCGTGGTATTTTCCTTGACATTTCTGAGTACAACAGCTCCTGCGCCCACAGTAGCGCCTTTGCCCACTTTTTTGTGCGGATGTATTATAGCTCCGGTATGTATGGTTACTTCATCTTCCAATTGCACGTAGCCTCCGAGGAACATGTAGGTATCCAGATGACACCAGTTGCCCACCACGGAGTTGTGCCCCACCATGGTAAAAGGCTGTATAGTCACGTGATCGCCAATATGTGCATCGGCTGAAATAAAGGCGTTAAAGGAAATAAGACAGCCTTTGCCGTAAACCGAGTTGGTACTCACGTTGGCCGCAGGATGAATCAGGCTGATAAATTCACCGCCTTTGTTCAGAATCATTTCAGAGTATTTCTTTTTTGATTCCACTTCTCCCAGGGCGCAAACAAAGACATCGTCCGGCTGAATCGTGTAGGTTTCGACTGAAGAAATCACCGGTGGGTAGTTGAGAAATCCATTCATAGCATCATTGTTATCGTCAAGAAAACCCTTGATGTTGTATTCGGTATTATAACCTTGGCAGGCAAGCGCCAGATTATATATTACCCTGCCATAACCCCGTGCGCCAATGATAATCAGGTTTTTCATCTTATTGATTATTTATTTTTATGTCTTTGCAAATATAAGGTTATTTCATAAAAAAGATAACATTTTATTGCTTGTTCGGGGAAACCTGCAGAGTTTTGCCGGTATGTGGTTATGTTTTTTGTCTCTTTCCCTATTGTTTATTTTACTACGGGCAGTTACAAACCAATATTTATCCCCTACGAAGTTGTCTGAATGGATTTCTTTTGAACAAGCCTCGAACAACCGAAAATAATCACTTGTTTTTAACGCATCGTATCGAAAACCCATAACCTTTAGGCCCATCAAAGCGGTTGATCGTGCCATTATCAAAACCAAGCCTGAATCGCCAGGCCTTATCTTCTGAAGCTTCTGTGGAAGACCACCAGCGACCGAACCCGCCATTACCAAACCATCCAGCCGGATCACGATATCCACCCGGTAGCGCATTAAAACCACTCTTGTTAGAGCCGTTCCCATTATTTTTCCATCCTTTCCGGCATTTCATTTTGCACCCAGCTTTTTCTTCACCACCTAAAAATGTTATCAATTCATTCCATTCCGCATCTGTTGATATATGCCAGCCCTCCGGCGCCAAACTCCGCACATCGCTTACAGCGTGCCAGTTGTATAGCTTCCCGAAAAAATTTTCCGATTCTGGATTGTCTTTATAAAAACACCAAGCGGGTTGTCCGTTTTTGCCGGCTTTCTGCCAGGCAGCATCATTGTCGATAAAGGGGATAATATCGCCATTGGAAAATTGGCTGACAGCCAGGTTTTGGGCCATCCATAGCTGTTTGCCGATAAGTATGGTTTCATAACTTTTTCCCTGGTTATCAGTAACGAGACCTTTTTTATGAATGAGTTTCAAATAAAGTCCGCCAATATCAAAAACAATGCTTTTGTAAATTCGTACCAGTTTATTGATTATTCTTTTTATCTGCATTATAGTTTTTTGAGTGGGGACTTTTTTGGTTGTGTTCAAAGGTTCGGAAAAAACAAGAATGGCTTATTCGTGATTAATTTTTTTCATTAATAATGTTGCAAATCAAATGAAGCGTGTTTTCATCTATATCCGGATAGATGGGCAAGCAAATTACCTGGTCTGCGATTTTTTCTGCGGCGGGCATCAGGCCGGGTTGTGCAGTGGCAAAATGGCTGTATGAAGGAAACTGAGTAATTAACGGATGAAAATAACGTCTTCCATAGATGTTGTTTTTTTCAAGGGCTTCGAAAAGTTCATCCCTGTTTCTGCCAAAAGTTTTTTCATCAACGAAAACAGGAAAATAAGCGTAGTTATAAACAACATTGGCCTCTGGCGATAACAGCCGCAGTCCATTTGTGTTCTTGAGATTTTCAAAATAAAAATCGCTGACCTGTTTGCGCTTTTGCAGGGCTATATCCATGTATTTCAATTGCAACAAGCCCATAGCCGCCTGCACCTCATTCATTTTTGCATTGATGCCAAGCGAAACCACATGATAATCGCGAAACCCGAAGTTTTTTAGGTTATCGATATGTTTTTTCATTTCCGCGGTGTGGCATACGATAGCGCCCCCCTCTAAGGTTGTGAACACTTTGGTGGCATGAAAACTCAATATGGACAGGTCGCCGAAATTCAGGATGGTACTGCCGTCTTGTTTCACACCAAAAGCATGTGCCGCATCATAAATCAGCTTCAGGCCATGGTCTTTTGCAATTTTTTCAATGGCTGCATTTGAGCAAGGATGTCCATAAACATGCACCGGCAGAATGGCGCTGGTACTGGAAGTAATAGCATTTTCAATTTTTTCCGGGTCGAGGTTTCCATAAACAGGGTCCACATCAACAAACACGGGTGTAATGCCATTCCATACCAGCGAATGGGCTGTTGCCACAAAACTATATGGCGTGGTGATTACTTCGCCTTTGATGTCGAGGGCCTGCAGGGCGGTTATCAAAGCCAGTGTGCCGTTGGCAAAAAGTGAAATATATTTTACTCCCAGATAATCGCATAATGCCTGTTCGAGTTGTTGATGAAACTGTCCGTTGTTGGTCAGTTGGCCGTTTTCCCAAATTTTTTTCAGGTACTCATTAAATTCTTCTAAAGGAGGAAGAAAAGGGCGGGTAACGTAAATTTTTTGCTCCATCATTTTTTTGATAAAACACATAAAAAGATGTGGTTCTTTACCTGATAATATTAATTATTCCTGTCCTCGACTGGAGGTTGGTTATCATTTTTGCATAATATGATTCATATTCCAGATAATAGGTATAAACACCCTGTGGTGCAGGACTTCCATTGTATGTACCATCCCATGTAAAACCAACCTCGTTGGAATAGAAAATAACCTGTCCCCATCTGTTATATATCCATATCTCAAGTGCCTCAATGTTTTCGCCGATAACGCTGAAAACGTCATTCATGCCATCGCCATTTGGTGTAAACGTATTGGGGATGTATATCGTAGTTTGGCATTCTTCTTCAATAAATATGCTGTCATAAGAGGTACAGTTCAATGAGTCCCATATCTGTACAAAAAACAATCCTCCATGATCGACCGAAGTATAATCATTGTCTCCGCCCTCGGTCCAGTAGTAGGCACTAAATCCCGGAGTGGCATAAAGATTAATGAAGTTCCCCGGACAAACTGTAGGATTTTCTGTGGTGATATCCACCACGGGAATGGGTGCTACATACACCTGCAGATTGGCTGTGGAAACACAATTATTACCGTCCGTTCCAACCACGGTATATACTGTGGTGGCTGTTGGATTGGCAATAACAAAGTTGCCCGAGGTAGTATTGAGACCATCATCAGGCGACCAGGTGTACGAAAGTGCTCCGTTGGCCAATATAGAGAGAGAATCTCCGAGACAAACAAGTGCCGGATCGGGATTAAAGGTAATTACCGGCAGGGGATTCACCAAAAGGTCTGTAGTGATTAGCGAGTCGCAGCCATGAACGCTGGAAAGCGTATCTATGTATATTCCGGTAGTATTATATGTGTGCGAATTGATTGTATAGGACTGTCCGAAACAGATGGTCTGGGGATTATTTGTGTTGAACACAGGATATACTGTCACCGTTAAGCTGGCAGTGCTGGCGCAGATTCCCGGTGCAGGTGTAAAGGTGTATATCGTAGTGGCAGTGTTATTTAGTGGTGGATCCCAGGTGCCGGTAATGCCATTATTTGAGGTGGTCGGCAGCGGAGACAGGTTGTCTCCCGCACAAATGGGTGCTATAGCTGTAAAGACAGGAGCAATAATAGGATTTACGATAATAGTCATCGTGGTGGTAAGTGCACACAAACCGGGTGTGGGTGTAAAGGTGTATGTCGTGGTGTCGGTGTTGTTGATTTGCGGCGACCACGTGCCTGTAATACCATTGTTTGAAGTGGTTGGTAACGAAGAAATAGCATCTCCGACACAAACCGGCCCGACCGCCGTAAAGGTAGGAGTAACATTCGGGTTGATAGTCAGCGTGCCGGTTGCTGTGGTTGTCCCGCAGCCACCGTTTAACGAAACTGTGTAATTAAAAGTTCCTGTTGCAGTGGGTGTTCCGCTAATGGTAACGGTGTTCATTGCCCAGTTGCCCGTGATACCGGCAGGTAACCCGTTGATTGCTGCTCCCGTCGCCCCTGTTGTGGCATATGTAATGGTTGTTATAGGCGCATTGACACAAGTGTTTTGATTGTTGCTACCTGCGGCCGAAGTCAGGGTTATAGTATTATTGGGATTAACATAAATAGACCCCGTTGTGCTTATTAATCCGCAACCGCCATTCAGCACAATTGAATAGGTAAATATACCAGAAGCAGCAGGAGTGCCTCCAATAGAAATAGAATTGGATGACCAGTTTCCTGTAACACCTGCGGGCAATCCGGTAATAGTCGCTCCGGTAGCGCCTGTAGTAGCGTAAGTAATATTTGTAAGTGTCGTGTTAATACACAAGGTTTGTGCATTGCTTCCGGCAGCTGAAGTCAGGGTAATCGTATTGTTCGGATTCAGGGTAATCGTACCTGTTGTGCTGATATTTCCACAACCGCCTATTAATGTTACAGTATAAGTATAGGTTCCAGCTGCCGTGGATGCGCCGCTTATCGTAATAACGTTCGAAGCCCAGCTGCCGGTCATTCCCGAAGGCAAGCCGGTTACAATAGCTCCGGTGGCCCCCGTTGTGGTATAGGTTATGGTTGTGATAGCCGTATTGATACATTTGGTTTGTGCATCCGTACCGGCCGCAGAACTCAACACTACAGTGTTATCAGGAGTTACATTTATTGTCGCACTGGCGGAAATGTTTCCGCAACCTCCCGTCAGCGTTACAGTATAGGTAAAT
>JAGNBV010000114.1 GCA_018004645.1 Bacteroidales bacterium | reverse complement strand
CTTTGTTGCCATTGTTCTACCATGGACAGCATAGCGGAACTGTGTTCTTGTCGGATCATAATTTTTTACCAGCAAAAGTCGGCACTATCATGCCTGAAAAAAAGATGCTCGTGGCAGTAGGGATACATCTTGTTTTCATTTCCCTGCATGCCTGTAACAGATAATATTTGCCGGCCTGTTACATCATAGATATCCAAAGACTTTTTCTGTAAAAAATCATCGGTGGTTCTTATCACAAATGATCCTTGTGCCGGGTTGGGAAAGACATTTACGGCCAATGAGCCAGGCTTTTTTTCATCAATTAAAACAGGGAGCTCGCCGAACACATCCTGCAGAACATATTGCATCACTATTTTCGATTGTATGCTGTCCATATAATACAAAGGGAACGACAACAAAACTGCATTATAATCACCGCGATATTCCACGCCTACCGGCAATCCTTTCATAATACCCTGGGCGGTTGTGCTGTCATAATCAGTATCGTATGAATAAACCACACTCCCCTCAACTGAGGGATACACAGCTTGTATATTAAATAAATGATGATTATAGGCCGGATATGTTTTATTTGTATCCACATCCAGCATGTGATAACCGGTTATAAGAGGCAACCCGCCAATAAATACAGCACCGGTCAAATATTTTGTAGAGTCGGTTTTCAGCATATCATGTAAAAAAGACCCTTCCTGCCAGGTATGTTGCAAGTCATCGGTATAATCTAACATTTTTGAGGGCTGAAAAATGGTAAAAAAAACATTACCTCCCAATTGCATATATTGTCTCAATTCCGGGAGTGAACTGCGAAGCTTGGGGATGATATTCGCTCTATTAATATGCCACACCACCGATGAATACGGCCCAAGCCCGGCAAGAGTCAACGGGCCACTTTGCGTGGCATCATATTCGGTAACATTGAAATCGCTGCACAAATAACGATAATAGGCATCGACTACCGAATCCGGCGGATCAAAAAAACCGCCTTCCGAATCATCGACAATCAGTATTCCCTGATCGAGGTTCACAATAGCAGGCCAGTCATTCAGCTCATTTTTAATCCCTTCGCGTCCTTCAGTATTCACTGCAGAAACCGAAATATAATAAAGGGTATCTGTGGATAAACCGGAAAAGATAAGTGAAGTGTCTGCAGTAGCATAAACAGTGTCGTAAGTTGATGGCAAGGTTCCAAAGTATACCCTGTACCCGGCAATGTTATTTTCCGGATTCGGCCTCCATCTTGGAACCAACGAATGTCCGTCGCCCGGATTGGAAATTTCAAAATCCACCAGTGTGGGAACTAAGGATGAGTTCATAAGCATAGCACAAGCTAATCGGGCTATCTCCCTGCAATAAAGGCCATTGATAGTGCTGTCGACATCAGCCAACGTATGATAATAAGGGCTAAAATCATCTTCCTGCAGAAATATGGCTGGTAAGCCTGCAAGAAAGAAAGGGTCGCTGTCGGAACCAATCGGTTCATTAAAAAAAAGATTAAAAGTGCCCAACTGTGTAAATTCTGCAGCAATTTCCGCGCCCATACTGCAAATCCATTCATTACCCACATAATTATTAAGGTGAAGCAGCCAGGCCGTATCGGCAGGTTCGTGACCGACCATATCCAGATTGAACATAATTTCCGGTTTTTCAATACCGGCCATAATGTCCTCAACAAAATGACGGCTGCCGAATGTTCCCAACTCTTCTGCATCAAAAAAAACAAATCTTAAAGTGGCCGGCGAAGAAAAATTCCTTTCTTTCAGCACTCTTGCCATTTCCATAACTGCAGCAGTTCCGGAGGCATTATCGTCAGCACCGGGACAAACAAGATAGGGATCGTGACCACCAAATTGCAGGATATCATCATAATGAGCCCCGATGACATATTGCACATCAGGACTGATCAGCCCACTGAGTTCCGCAATAACATTATACTGAATGTTTGTGATCATGTTACCGCTACCCACTGGCCATTCTACAGTTATTTCAAACGAATCAAGCACTGCATTGGTATAACCGAAAGAGATCAATTTGTGTTGCAGCCAGAGAGAAATATCTTTATGGCCGGGAGCAAGCAAAAAACGAGTACCATATGCCTGCAGATGCTGGATGTAGCTCATTATAGAATCGGCATTCAAATCCGTAAGCACATCACCGATCAGGGAATCATGGACTGCTTTCTTTATGGGACTTGAATCAATATTTTCAATGGATGCCGGCAAGGAAAGAAATGCATTTGTCGCGTTTGTTTGCGGCAAAGCAATTTGTTGACTCCTGGTGCAAATATGCATACTGAAGCACAAAAACAAAATGAGAAATATTTTTTTCATAGATATTCATTTATTTATTATAAAATAAAAATATGATTTCTGAACACCTTGTGAAATAATAAAACAGTTTAGGGTAAATATTTTCAAGTTACCGGTTAAAAATCGGTGAAAATCAAAAACAAACCTTAAGATTAACCGGAGGTATTGAATAAAAATAAGCAAATCAAATCAGGGCATTACAAATTTAAATGCTGATTACCCTCCAAAATATACTTTGCAGTTTTTGATAATCCCAATTTATGCAATAGAGGTAATCGAACTTGTCCAAATGATTCATCAATCTATTGCTTTAGTTGGGATTATCCCGACTTAGAAAATGTTTCCCGACAATTTTTCTTTGTTGGGATTACATTTTCTTTGTCGTTTACGCAAAAAAATGTTTAGCTAATATGCCAAAAATAAGTATATTATGAAAAATGTGTTCTAATGCTACGCGTTAGAATATTATAATGCGTAATTCGGGATAATTCAACCGGAAAATGGTTGTTTTGTAGTTTTCAGCATTTGGGGCGATCAATCTTGTACCGGGGTTATTTTGACAGGTGATAGCAGATTCAATGCTAACGGTCAATTTTCACATTAAAAGCATTCAGGCCTTTAACTCCTTTTTCTACTTCAAAAATCACCTTATTGTTTTCTTTAACAGGCTCCAGTAATCCTTTCATATGGAAAAAAATGCTTTCCTGGGTGTCAATATCCTTTATAAACCCAAAACCCTTTGACTCATTAAAAAATGTAACAATCCCTGTACGAATTTTGTTTTGCGGTTCTGCATCATTTTTTCGTTGAGTTTTTATTGCGATGTCGTCGATATTTAATTCTTCTCTTTTTGACAAATCCTGAGGTTCGGAAGTAATGTTTCCAAATTCGTCCACATAAGCAATCATATCATCTAAACCACCGCCTTGTCTGCTGTTTTCTTTTCTTTCAAGTCGTTTTTTTTCCTTTTCCTGTCTCTTTTTCGCTTTGTTTTGTTGAATTTCCTTTTTATTACCTGCTGAGTACATTTTGCCCATTTCGTAGAATTTTTTTATCTGATAAAATTATTAAAATCAAAATATCCGGCAAACCACTGGCAAGTATAACAAATATGCTGATTTAAAAACCGCAGGATGGAATAAATGAAAACAAATAGTCTGCCTCAATTGTTATCGAGTCCAAAGGTAACAAAAAAACAAATATGAAATCAAAAATACTGATTTGACAAAGCGCTGCAATATGAAATACCTGCCGGCAGGCGATGTTAGCTGCTTCTGGTGTTCACAAAAAAACGCCTTACAAATTTACAAACTCAAAATCATCATTCTTTAAGCGCAATTCCACCTCGCTGTCTTTCTGCACAGCTCCTGAAATTATCTGCGTAGCCAGCTTGTTGAGCACCTCCTGCTGAATCACCCTTTTTACAGGGCGCGCGCCATAGTTGGGATCATAACCCATGATGGCAATCTTCGACAGGGCGGCCTCGGTTACGGTGAGGTGAATACCATTTTGTTCGAGCATCTTCTGTACACCGCTCAACTGCAGACTTACAATCTGTTTTATTTCTTCCCTGCTCAGTGGCCTGAACATAATAATTTCATCGATACGGTTGAGAAATTCCGGACGGATCGTCTGTTTCAGCAGGCTGATGATTTCAGACCGTGTGTTGTCAATGATTCTGTCGCGGTTTTCATCGTTGATGCCTGCAAATTTTTCCTGGATGACGTGCGATCCGATGTTGGAAGTCATGATGATGATGGTATTCCTGAAGTCGGCGGTACGGCCTTTGTTGTCGGTTAGCCTGCCATCGTCGAGCACCTGAAGCAGGATGTTAAACACATCCGGATGGGCTTTTTCAATTTCGTCGAGCAACACCACCGAAAAAGGTTTCCGGCGCACGGCTTCGGTCAGCTGGCCGCTTTCTTCGTAGCCCACATAACCCGGAGGCGCACCCACGAGGCGCGACACAGTATGCCTTTCCTGGTACTCAGACATATCGATACGCACCAGCGCATTTTCGTCGCTGAAAAGGTATTCGGCCAGCGTTTTGGCCAGTTCGGTTTTGCCTACGCCGGTGGTACCCATAAACAAAAAAGATCCTATCGGTTTTTTGGAGTCCTGCAAGCCGGCACGGCTGCGGCGAATGGCATCCGACACGGCCGCGATAGCTTCTTCCTGGCCGACCACTCTTTTGTGGAGTTCGTTTTCCAGGTGCAACAGTTTTTCTTTTTCGCTTTCGAGCATTTTACTCACGGGGATGCCTGTCCATTTGGATACTATTTCTGCTATTTGTTCCGCATCCACTTCTTCGTTAATCAGTGATGAGCCGGCTTTCTGTTCTTTGAGTTTTTCCAGGGCAGCCTCCGCTTCCTTGATTTTGCCGTACCTCAGTTCGGCCACCAGGCCGTAATTACCTTCGCGTTCCGCCGCTTCGGCCTCGAACTTATAGTTTTCTATATCTTTTTTCCGCTGCTGAATGTTTTCCACCACTTCCTTTTCCTGTTGCCACTTGGCCTTCATGCCGCTATGCTCATCCTTGAGCGCAGCAATCTCATTATTTAATGCTTCGAGTTTTTCCTTGTCGTTTTCTCGTTTGATGGCTTCACGTTCTATCTCCAGTTGGCGTATCCGGCGATCCACCTCATCCAGTTCTTCAGGAACAGAATTAATTTCTAGGCGCAACCGTGCCGCAGCTTCATCAATCAGGTCGATGGCCTTATCGGGCAGAAAACGTTCGCTGATATAGCGCTGCGAAAGTTCTACCGCGGCAATAATGGCTTCGTCTTTGATACGTACCTGGTGGTAGGTTTCATACCTGGATTTCAGTCCGCGAAGAATGGATACCGAATCCGCCGTGGACGGCTCGTCCACCATCACCATCTGAAAACGCCTTTCGAGCGCCTTATCCTTTTCAAAATATTTTTGGTATTCTTTAAATGTGGTAGCCCCCACCGCCCTGAGCTCTCCGCGGGCGAGGGCCGGTTTCAGAATATTGGCAGCATCCATGGCGCCTTCACCGGCCCCGGCGCCCACCAGGGTATGTATCTCATCGATGAATAAGATAATCTCGCCTTCAGAAGAAATCACCTCTTTGATGACACTCTTGAGCCGTTCTTCAAACTCACCTTTATACTTGGCGCCGGCAATAAGGGCGCCCATATCGAGCGAGTACAACTGTTTGCTTTTAAGGTTTTCAGGAATATCGCCGCTGATGATACGGTGGGCAATACCTTCGGCAATGGCTGTCTTACCCACACCGGGTTCACCAATCAGTATGGGATTGTTTTTTGTTCGCCTCGACAATATCTGCAGCACCCTGCGTATCTCATCATCACGTCCTATCACGGGATCGAGCTTCCCTGACCGGGCCAGGTCGTTGAGGTTACGGGCATACTTATTCAAGGCGTTATAGGTATCTTCGGCCGACTGGCTGTTGACTTTTGATCCCCTTCGCAGTTCGGTAATGGCTGCACGCAGGTCTTTCACATTAACGCCATTGTCTTTCAGCAGGTGTGCCGCGGTGTCATCACAGGACAACATGGCAAGCAGCAGATGTTCGATGGCAACAAACTCATCTCCCATTTCTTTGGCGATATCCGAGGCCTTACTTACGGCCTTGTTTGCATCACGCGAAAGGTATTGCTCTCCGCCGGAGACCTTTGGAAACGAAGCAATGATCTGGTCCAGGGCTTTGTTGAAGACGGGCACGTTCACATTAAGTTTTTGCAAGAGGTAAGGCACCACATTTTCATCCACATTCAGCATTCCCTTTAGTAAATGGGCGTTTTCGATCTGCTGGTGCTGAAAAGCGGAGGCTATCTCCTGAGCTTTTTGAACAGCCTCCTGCGATTTTATTGTAAAATTGTTGAAGTTCATTATACATTCTCCTTTTTATACAGCTAAGGACTTATCAAAAGCGGTGCCGACCGGTAAAAGCAGGTTTTTTGCTGCCAAAATTGCACTCAAAACGACAAACTTGCAGACAGTGCAGGACATTGGATTTTAATATTATAGATTTGTACAAATTTTCCACCCCAAGTACCGGCAAAATAAAGTGACACCTTGCCTAAAAATTGAAAAATCGAACATCGATTAACGAATGGTGATTTATGATTTCTTCAAAAATCAATAATCGAAATTCGGACATCATTCATATCTTTAATATCAAACACCGATTAACGAAACAGGATTACGATTTAGTTCATCACTTCAAAAATCTAAAATAGTTAATCGAAATTCGTACATCATTTTTTCCTTTAATATCGAACATCGATTAACGAATGATAATTTACGAAGTAGTTATGGCACAAGCCGGGCTTAATGAAAAAATTTTTTCCTGATTTTTGAATTCATTGAAAACATAATACTAATTTTGATTTTATAGTATTTATCATAGATATTCATCAAAGTACCGGTGAATTTGTATGGTTTTGTGATACATATAAAGGAGTTGTGGGTAATGCAAGAATCTGCTGCTCGTACAAATTAAAATTTTACTTTTGTGAAAAATTAAAACAGATATAATGAAGGATGACGTTAATTATTCATCGTATGAAATTTCAATTAAAAGAAGCGATGAGTTAGAAAAGGATTTAAAAATAAACTCACGTAAACACAGAGTACTTACAGGAGATAGACCAACAGGGAATTTACATATTGGACATTATTTTGGTTCTTTGCAGAATCGAGTTCGGTTGCAAGAACTTGGCGTTGAAACGTATATCTTGATTGCGGATTATCAAGTATTAACTGATAGAGATGTTTTTGCAGATATTTCAAAGTATGTGGTTGAACTTACGATTGATTATTTAGCATGTGGGTTAGACCCTTCAAAAAACAAAACATTTATTTTTCCTCATAGTCACATTCCTGAACTGAATCAATTAACGATTCCGTTTCTATCTTTGGTTTCTAATGCAGAACTTAGCAGAAACCCAACCATAAAAGAAGAAATAGCAGCGTCAGGTCAAAACATTATTAATGCAGGAATGTACACTTATCCTGTTCATCAAGCCGCTGATATATTGTTTTGTAAAAGTGATGTGGTTCCTGTTGGTAAAGACCAATTACCTCATATAGAAATGACAAGGACAATTGCAAAACGATTTAATAAAAAATTCAAATCAAATGTTTTTAGAGAACCTATTGGATTACTTAGTGAAGTCCCTGTGATTTTAGGATTGGATGGCACTCAGAAAATGAGCAAAAGTCGAAATAATAGCATTATGATAAAGGCTACCGAAGATGAGACTAATAAATTAATTAAATCCGCAAAAACAGATTCTGAACGATTAATCGAATATGACCCAATTAATAGACCAGAAGTTGCTAATTTATTAAGACTTTGTGGCCTTTGTCTGAATCAATCTCCTGAAAATATTGCGAAAGAAATAGGAAATCAAGGTGCTGGAAAATTAAAACAAATCACTTCTGAATCCTTGAATTCCTATTTCAAGGAAATTAGGATAAGAAGGAAACAACTTGAAGAAGATAAAACATTTGTTAAAGAGATTTTAAGAAACGGTATTAAACAAGCCAGAGAAGTTGCTATTGAAACTTTAACAGAAGTAAGAAAAGCAATGAATATGGAATTATAAAAAGCACTACCCATAATCGAGTAGGCTGCCCCACCGGTAATTAGCCGGCGGGGAGAACCTCTCACACCACTGTACGTACGGGTCTCGTATACAGCGGTTCATTAAGATGTGGGGCAATTTTCTGGTAAACTTCAAGCATAGATTCATATCCTCTTTTACGTAGTCGTTCCGTATCCCTACTGCCACGAGCATCTTTTTTTCAGGCATGATAGTGCCGACTTTTGCTGGTAAAAAATTATGATCCGACAAGAACACAGTTCCGCTATGCTGTCCATGGTAGAACAATGGCAACAAA
>JAGNBV010000018.1 GCA_018004645.1 Bacteroidales bacterium | reverse complement strand
AAGGCGCTAAAAAAGGAAAACAAAAACCGAAGTTATTTTTATTACTTAATTTTCTCGCAAAGACGCTAAGGCGCTAAAAAAGGAAAACAAAAACCGAAGTTATTTTTATTACTTAATTTTCTCGCAAAGACGCTAAGGCGCTAAGAAAGGGAGACTGAAATCTAAGTTATATTTTTAATTTAATATTCTCAAAAAGACGCAGAGGCTCAATTACAAATAATATGAAATACTCAATAATAATCGCTACATACAACCGGTTGGAAGAGGTGAAAGAATTGCTGGCTTCTGCCGAGAATCTAGAGTTTCCAAGAGAAAAATTCGAATTTGTCTTTTCTGACGACGGCTCCACAGACGACACAGAGAATTTTCTCAGGAGCTATCAATCGGCCAGTCATCTGAATATCCGCTATTTGTATCAGCAAAACAAAGGTCCCGGCGAAGCGCGTAACCATGGCATGCGCGAATCACAAGGCGAATACTTCATTTTTGTAGATTCCGATTGTATGTTTCCGCCTGAATGGCTCCGCAAGATTGACGATCATCTGGCACAAGACCCTTTGGATTCCTGGGGCGGCCCTGATACCTGCCATGAAAGCTTTTCGCCATTGCTGAAAGCCATCAACTATTCAATGACCTCTTTTATAGGCACCGGTGGCACCCGTGGAAGCACCAAATCTGTTCAGAAAAAATTCTATCCCCGAAGTTTCAATATGGGTGTTTCAAAAAAAGTATTTGAGACCATAGGTGGTATGGGAAAACTCAGACACGGTCAGGATATGGAGTTCTCGGGAAGAATTTACAATCATGGTTTTAAAGTAGGCCTTATCGCCGATGCCTTTGTATATCATAAACGCCGTACCTCGCTAAAACGTTTTTACAAACAGGTGTTCAACTGGGGCGTGGCCCGGGTGAACCTGGGCAGGATAGATAAACAGATGTTCAAACCGGTGCATTTTCTGCCGGCCCTGCTCATTGCAGGATTTGTTCTTCTTGTTGTGCTTACGCCATTTCCTTTCTTTCCAAAATGGCTTTGGCTGATTGTTCTTGCCGGTGTGCTGGGCATTGCGGCTATTGCTTTTTTGCAGTCATTTGCCAAGTATAAAAATCTGAAAACATCATTGCTTTCAATAATCACTTTGTACATACAGATTATTGCTTATGGTCTGGGCATGTGGAAAGGACTGTTCCAGGTATGGACAGGCAAAAAAACGGCCTCGGGATATTCAAAGAATTATTACAAATAATTCCGTTCGCCAAAAATTGCCGTTCCCACCCTTACCATGGTTGAGCCTTCTTCAACGGCAATCATGTAATCGCTGCTCATACCCATAGAAATCTCCGAAAAGTACTCCTTGCCGGCAAAGAAATGTGATTTTAGCTGCTGAAATATGTTGGCAAGCAACCTGAACTCAGCGCGTACAAAGGCCTCGTCATCCACAAAACTCGCCATTCCCATCACGCCGCATATCCTGATATTTTTCATCGAGTTGTAATTATCCGAACTCAAAAGTTCCCGGGCCTTTTCGTGGGTTAATCCAAATTTACTTTCTTCAGCGGCAATATGAAATTCGAGCAAACAATCTATGACGCGGTTATTTTTCAGGGCTTCCTTATTGATTTCGGCCAGCAATCTGAGACTGTCCACGCTATGAATCAGCGACACAAAAGGAGCAATATACTTTACCTTGTTGGTTTGAAGATGCCCGATCATGTGCCATTGGATGTCGGAAGGCAATAATGCTTTTTTTTCAGCTATCTCCTGAACCTTATTTTCGCCGAAAAGTCGCTGACCGGCATCATAAGCGGCCAATATATCGTCCACCGGTTGTGTTTTCGATACGGCTACTAATTTTACACCCGCGGGAAGCTGTTGGTGCAAACTTTTTATCTTATCAGGAATTGTCATATAATCTGTAAATACAAATTTTCATAAAAATCAAACAGCCACATTAAAATCTCTCAGGCATTCATTCAGCGAGGTTTTCGTGTTCGTAGATTCTTTGCGTTTTCCAATGATCAGGGCACAGGTAACCGGGTATTTTCCGGCCGGAAATTCTTTCAGGTATGTTCCTGGTATTACCACCGACCTTTCAGGTATTACACCATGGAATTCGACAGGTTCATTTCCACTGACATCAATAATCTTTGTAGATTTTGTTATCACTACGTTAGCGCCCAGCACGGCTTCGGCTTTAACATGGACTCCTTCGACCACAATGCACCGTGAGCCGATAAAACAATTATCTTCAATAATCACTGGCGCAGCCTGCACAGGCTCCAAAACGCCACCTATTCCCACGCCGCCGCTCAGGTGTACATTTTTGCCAATCTGCGCACAGGAGCCCACGGTAGCCCAGGTATCCACCATCGTTCCGCTATCAACATAAGCGCCAATATTAACATAAGACGGCATCATCACCACACCAGGCGCTAAAAAAGCGCCATAGCGGGCTATAGCGTGCGGAACAACGCGCACCCCCAAAGATTCGTAATTCTTTTTCAGTTTTATTTTATCGCGAAATTCAAAAGGTCCCACCTCGATGGTTTCCATCTGTTGAATTGGAAAATACAAAATAACGGCCTTTTTTACCCATTCATTCAAAATCCATCCCGTATCGCCGGGTTCACACACACGCAGCGTACCCTTGTCGAGCATATCAACAACCCTGCGAATGGCACTGCAGGTGTTGTCTTCTTTGAGCAAGGCACGATTGTCCCATGCAGCATCAACCATAAGTTTTAAATCAGCAACCATAAAATTTGTTTTTGCAGTAAGCGTTCAAAGTTAAAAAAAAATGTGAAACAGCCATTTTCACACGTAAAATATAGTAGGATTAAGGCATTTTTCGTACCTTTGCACCACGAAAAAAATATGGGACGTTTACTTGCTATCGACTACGGACAAAAAAGGACAGGCATTGCAGTTACTGATGAACTTCAGTTGATTGCCAATGGATTGACAACCGTTAATTCCAGCGAGCTGATACCTTTTCTGAAAAACTACTGTTCCAAAGAAAAAGTTGAACTTATTGTAGTCGGCCAACCTTTGCAGATGAACAATACAGCTTCGGAATCAGAAAAATTTATCATTCCGTTTTTGAAAGCACTGCAAAAATCCCTACCTGGTATCCCTGTAAAAAGATATGACGAACGTTTTACTTCCAAAATGGCTTTTCAAACTATGATTGAATCGGGTATCAGCAAAAAGAAACGTCAGGATAAAGCCCTGGTTGATACCATCAGCGCCACCATTATTTTGCAATCGTACCTTGAATCACTAACAAAAACAAGCTTATGAAACTTCCTATAATTGCATACGGCACGCCCCTTCTAAAGAAAAAATCAATTGATATTGACGATACATTTCCTGATTTGAAAAAGCTGATTGCCGATATGTACGAAACCATGTATGCCTCTGTTGGCGTAGGACTGGCGGCTCCACAGGTGGGACTTAACATCAGGCTGCTGGTGGTTGACACCAACCCCTATGCTGAAGATTATCCCGAAGGAAAGAGTTTTAAAAAAGTTTTTATTAATCCTCAGATTATCGAGTTCAGCGGCAAAGAATGGTCTTTTAATGAAGGATGTCTCAGCGTGCCGGAGATAAGAGAAGATGTGGTCCGGCATGAAACCATAAAAATTGAATACTACGACGAAAATTTCAATTTTTTCTCCGAAGAATATTCCGGAATTATCTCACGGGTGATACAACACGAATACGATCATCTGGAAGGAGTATTGTTTGTTGACCGGCTGAGTTCGTTAAAAAAAATGGTACTCAAACGCAAACTTACCGATATCTCAAAAGGCCTGGTCAAAACAAAGTATAAAATGATATTTCCTTTGCAGAAAAAACACGTTTAAAAATTTAGTATTATGAGAAAAGTAATTTTTATAGTCAGCGTACTTATTGGTATGCTGCTTATTGGATGCGGACAATCAAGAGAAAAAATGTTGAACGAGATAACGGAAAAAGAAAAACCTTTTTTCTCAAACGTTCCCGTAACCGATACTGTTAAGATCAATGAAATGGTATCTCTTTATACCAGGTTTGCCGATAAATTCTCTGATGATTCGCTGTCGCCGGTATTTCTTTACAGGGCTGCCGGCCTCCAGATGAACTCCGGCAAAAACGAAGCAGCCCTTGCCTCGCTTGATAAGATTATTAAGGACCATTCGGATTTCGCTAAACTTCCGGAAGCATATTTTCTCAAGGCTTTTATTTATGATAACAACATAAAAAACCTAAAAAAAGCCCGTGAAGCATATCTGGAATTTATTCAAAAATTCCCTGAAAATGAACTGGCCGACGATGCCCAGATATCCATTAATAACCTTGGCAAGACCCCGGAGCAGATCATCAATGAGATTCAGATGAAACAAAAACAGCATGAAGACTCGCTGGCTGCCGCCTCAAAAAAATAAAGTTCATTATTTATTATAAATCGTTTCAATGGTATTCGAAACGATTTTTTTTCAATTTCTCATGACTGATACCAAAAAAAACCGCCGATACCAGCGGCTGTATGCACAGCTGTCTGATTTGGCTGAAAAAAGCGCCTATCCCCTCTCCCAGATGGCCACGATAAACGCTTTGCTGTATCACAAAATAGATTATTTTTTCTGGTGCGGATTTTACGAGGTAAAAGACAAGCACCTGGCCGTTGTCAGTTACCAGGGGCCGCTCGCCTGCCAGTTGCTGCCCCAAAACAAAGGCGTATGCTGGGCAGCGGTAAATGAAAACAAAACGATCATTGTTCCTGATGTAGAAGCCTTTCCAGGGCATATTGCCTGCAGCTCACTTTCCAAATCAGAGATTGTGGTGCCCGTGCGCAACAAAGAGGGGAAACCGGTAGCCGTGCTTGATGTGGACAGCAAAGAGTATGGTTCCTTTGACGAAACCGATGCTCTTTATCTGGAAAAAATTGTACAGCTGATACACGCCGATACCCTTTGAAATTATCAGGCAAACTCCAGCTCAAGAAAGGCTTTCAGGGCTTCGGGGTTGATTTTGGCATATAAGGTGCCGTTTTTTGTATAGGAAATATTACCTGTTTGTTCTGAAACAACTATGGTGATAGCATCAGTAATTTCGGACACCCCCACGGCGGCACGGTGCCGCAAGCCTAAGGTAGGCGGAAAATTCTCGTTACGCGTCAACGGCAACACACAACGGGCGGCCACGATACGGTTGCCGGTAATTATGATTGCGCCATCATGCAAGGGGCTGTTTTTGTAAAAAATGTTTTCAATCAATTGTTCCGAAACCCGGGCATCAATTAATTCGCCGTTGTTGATATATTCTTCAAGATTGCTTTTTTTGGAAATCACAATCAAGGCACCGGTTTTGGAAGATGAAAGTGTCTCGCACACTCTGGCAATATGGTCGAGATTTATGATGCCGCTTTGTTGAACGTTGAGTTTCCAAAAGGCCAGCCATTTTTGTTTGCGGTTCAAAAAACGGGGTGAGCCCAGCAAAAGCAAAAACTGTCTGATCTCGCGCTGAAAAACTACTATCAAAGCAATCACACCAACGCTGACAAACTGACCTAAAATTTCCGAAAGCAGGTTCATCTGAAGAATATTTACCAGTTTCCAGAAAAAATAAATGGCCACAATACCCAGGAAGATATTAATAGCCGCCGTACCCTTCATCAAACGGTAAATCTGATAAAGCAGCAAAGCAACCAGCAGGATATCGATAAAATCAGTTGCCCTGAATTTCAGAAAGTCAGCAATAAACAGCAACATAATCAAGCAAATCAAACGAATAACAATTCAAACTAATAGCTATTAAAGATTAATTCATAGCAAAAATATAAAAAAAATGAACGCAGGACTTAAACCATTAACCTGAAAAATTCATATAAATTGTTCACCCTTCGAACCCGGGCTTATTTTTTTCTTCAAAAAAATTTTTAAGCTAAAAAACCATAACAATAATGAAAATTATATATCTTTGATTCAGAAAATTATTAAGCAGGTACTTACTTTTTTTAATATGAAAAAAATAATAATACTCACCGGGCTTCTTATCATTGTTAGCATCGCTTCAGGACAGGATATACATTTTTCGCAGTTCAATTATGCTCCGTTGATGCTAAATCCGGCCAATACCGGTGCTTTTAGCGGGGATCACCGCCTGACAGGAAACTACCGCAGTCAATGGAAAAGTGTTTCCCGTTCCTATACTACTTACGGCATCTCATACGATATGGGCATCCTGAAAGGCAAACTCAACGGCGGCATTCTCGGTCTTGGCATTCAGGTATTCAACGACCAGGCGGGAGATAACAAACTGGGACAAACCATGATCAATATTTCGGCCGCCTATCATCTTCCATTAAACAGGAACAATATGCTCACGGCCGGCATACAGGGAGGCGTTGCGCAAAAAAGAATTAATATGGGAGCCATGCAGTGGGACAGCCAGTACGACCCCAGTTTCCCCGATGGCTACAATGCTTCATTACCCTCAAACGAAACTATCAATTTCAACAATTTCTGGTATGGCGACATAGGTGCAGGCCTTTTGTGGTCTTATACTTCCAACGCAACCACCCTGTCATCAAACGATGCCAAAAAAGTCAGCGCAGGCGTAGCTTTGTGGCATATGAACAGGCCGAAACAAACGTTTTCGGACATTGCCACCAAAAAAATGGATATGAAACTTGCCGTGCATGTGAATTCTTTTATTGGTTTTAACAACACCAATTTTTCATTACTGCCTACGGCTGCCTGGTTTATGCAGGGTCCGTCAAACGAAATCCTGTTTGGTACTTTGCTGCGATTCAGGCTCAACGACGCATCGAAATACACCAATTTTGTTACAGAGACGGCTGTTGCCATGGGATTGTTTTACCGTTGGGACGATGCTTTTATCGTGTCAGGGCAATTTGAATGGAGGCAATTTTTGCTATCGCTGAGCTACGATGTAAACACCTCTAAGCTGGCAGCAGCCAGCAAAAGTGCAGGGGGGTTAGAAGTGTCGCTCAGGTATGTAACACCTCTGCCCACCATGAAGAACAAAAGTCTGTATTAAAAAACAAGTCGGCAGTTTAAAGTGCTCAATGTCGCACCAGCCTTTTAGGTACTCATTCCGCCACACACATTAATCACCTGGCCGTTGACATAGGCTGACAGGTCGGATGCCAGAAAAAGCGCCACATTAGCGACATCTTCGGGTTTGCCCGAACGTCGCAGCGGGATATTGGCAATCCATTTCAGGCGCGCATCTTCCGGAATTTTTTGTGTCATTTCTGTTTCAATAAAACCCGGAGCTATGGCATTACAGCGGATATTGCGGGAACCTAATTCCTGGGCCACCGACTTGGTAAAACCGATAATACCCGCCTTGGACGCCGAATAGTTGGCCTGGCCGGCATTGCCGTTGACCCCTACCACTGAGCTCATATTAATTATGGAGCCAAACCGCTGCTTCAGCATCACTTTCTGACAGGCCTTGGTAAGGTTAAAAACAGATTTCAGGTTGATAGTGATTACCATATCCCACTCCTGTTCACTCATCCTCAGTAAAAGATTATCACGGGTAATGCCGGCATTGTTTACCAAAATATCAATGACCGGAAAATCGGCGAGTATCCTGTTTATGGTTTCTTCGCTCTGCATAAAAGAACTGGCATCAGAGGCATAGCCTTTGGCTTTGACACCCAATTCCTGCAATGCTTTTTCAGCATTTTGCATGTTTTCGTCATAACGTAAATCTGTAAAAGCAATGTTACATCCGTTAGCAGCAAAAACCTTCGCGATGGAATACCCTATGCCGCGCGATGCCCCGGTAATAACAGCCGTTTTTCCTTCCAGTAGTTTCATGATTAAATTTTTTTTCAAAATTAGTAATAAAATAATAAATTTGAGTTTTTAATCATAAAACCTGGTTAACTACCGTTGTTAAGCTAACTATGAAGTCTGCCATCCGGATATTGATATTTTTATTGCCGTTTTTTTCTGGATTTGTTCTCCATGCCCAGCAAAAAGACAGCCTCAACAAACAGTTGCTCACTGCCTCATATGAAGGAAAAACCGATGAGGTGCTCCGGCTGCTTGAAGACAGCGCTGATATCAACACAACTACGGAAGAGGGTATCACACCGCTGATGTACGCTTCGGAAAAAGGCTATGTGGAAATAGTGAAGATTCTCTTGTTCCGGGGAGCTGACCCTAACAAAAGTCCTGAAAACGGTAGAACAGCGCTGATTAGCGCCGCCATAAATAACCATTCGGATATCGTTTATCTGCTCTTAATCTACGGTGCTTACATCAATGCTGCCGACGAATATGGAGTAACTGCACTTATTTACGCTGCCAGTTACAACCATTATGACATGACGGAGTACCTCCTGATAAACGGAGCCCAGCATGTTATCAAAGCCCAGGACGGCACCGATGCCCTGCTTTCGGCCGCTTACCACGGCAACACCGAAATCGTCAACCTGTTGTGTAATTACAATGCCGATATCAACACCGCGGACTACCAGGGCTTTACGCCATTTGCCATGGCCATCAGCCACAACGATTTGTACCTCACCGAAACGCTGATAAACCGCCAGGCAGCACAAACTGCCCCCCTTAAAAAACTTCGCTCAGTGAATCTGGTTGACTACGCCAGAATATGGAACCGGCAGCCCCTGGTAAAAAGACTGAAAAAAGAGGGCTTACACGGATCATTCTGGCCTTTTTTCAATAAACTTACCTTAAATTATCATGTGGCTACTTTCAATACCCGCGATTATTTCATGGGGGGTGGAATCGGTATTTTCGACTCAAAATATGGAATCAGCATTGAGCTGGGATTGAATGGAAGGGTAAGGAAAAAAAGAGTGCTGGAACAACAATCTGAAGGTGTGTATTTCCAGGTATGGGAAAAAAGAAATTGTGTATTTCTCGGTGTGGAAAAGCTTATCAATATTCCGACAAAAAAATCTGAACACAGGCAAGGCATTTACCTGCGGGCCAAAGGCCTGCTGACTTACGGCTCTTATGAGGGGCTCTACCACAAACCCAAAAAGAGATTTACCTTTTCTCCCGGCATAGGGTATAGTTACTGGTTCAAAAACTTCTTCCTGAAAGCAGGCTACGAATACTGCGATCTTGGGATATACAAAGATATGGACCACTGGATCACGCTTTCAGCAGGAGTTGCCATCAACCTCTCAAAAAGCAAATTAGAGAAAAAAATTTACTGGATGTAGTTATGAACACGCATAAACCCTTCTTCCTGCTGGTGAATCTTTTGTGGCTATTCCTGTTGCCCGGCTGTGAATCAAATTATATCAGCAGTCCTGAAGATTGCCTTAATTATGATTATACCGACTGCAACACGTCAGAGCCCTCGGTAGTCCCCCTGCACATCAAACTCAGCATTAACAGTGAAAATCCCGTTGTTCCAATAACTATATTCCGGGGCAAATTGGAAAACAACAATATCATATTATCCGATACCGTCAATTCCTCATCATGCACTTTCTGGGTAGCCCCCGACAATTACTATACCGTGGAAGCCCGTTACCGCTCAGGCAATAACATGATTTATGCCTATGATGGCGACAATGTAAAAAAAATCAGAAACCAGGTTTGTGATTCTGTGTGCTGGACATACCAGGAAGGAAATGTGAATGTGGAATTAAGATAGGAAAGCCTGTTTCGTATCCGCTAAAATCAGCTTCCGGAATGTTTTTTCCTGAGGTGATGATTTAAAATGATATCAAATTTTGTGGAATCGAGAAAAGTGTCGAACCGGAGGTGGTCTTTACGTTCGTTGTTTTTACCAGCCATAATATCATCACCATATTCATTAAGAATAACCTTCCAGAGCAGTTCGGTGCAATAAAACTCGGAGCTGTCCTCGATATTAAAAGCATTGTCGAAAGGTATCTGCCGTTTGAGGTAATCTTGTGCCCTGCGGCTGATGGCTGACAAGGGTTTATTGATCTTTGGTTTGTACCTGATGACAATAACGGAATTGTACTGGCTGTCGCGGATAAAACTGCGGATTTCCTGAGATTGTACCCCATCCACATTGGATAAGGTGCTGGATACCGAATGTATCACCATACACTGCGAGTCGTTTTTGCAAACTATGGCACAATGAGAGATATCGTATTTTTCGTCCAGTTGTTCTACGATCATATCACTGACGAGGCCGTATCCGTGGCGCAAAATGATATCACCGTCCTGAATTTTGTTTAATTCCCCTTCAGAAAGGGCATACCTATAAAAAGATTGTTCCTGCATGCTTCGATGTTCGTAAGCATACAGGAACAACCTTACAGAGGCAGCCACTGAAAAAAGGATAATGAAAACGATAATTATTTTTTTCATTATTCAGCGGCGCACAAAAACTCTTGATTATTCTACTGCGGCGGTTGTGTCAACAGCTGTAGTATCTTCAGTTGGCATAGTTTCTTCGCCGGTACCTTCTTTTTTCTGGTCAACAAGCCATTTGCCTTCTTTTTTCACTAAGTTGAGTGATTCTTCTTTGCCATCAGCAGTATATTTACATACTGAAGCTTCTTCGGTAGTTTCGCATTTCATGTTTTCAATTTTCACTTCTTTAGCTTCCTGAGCTCCACCAACACCTGCAAAGCTTTTCATCATATCAAGCATCTGGCCGGTTTCTTCGGTAGCAATTTTCTTGGCTTCGTCAAATTCTTTTTTGTTTAAATGATTCAGATATTTTGTTGCTATGGCTTCGGGAGTGTTTCCTTTGTCGCCGCATGAGGCAAATGCTATAACAACGATAGCTGCAATTACTAAACTAAATAATTTTTTCATGGTTCTTTTTTTTGGTTATTAATTTCGATTTAACTTTGCAAAAGTAATATTATTTTTTTGATTTTAACATTTTTTATGAATTTTTTTTACTAACAATCTTGTTTGTTAGTAACTTTTCGCTGCAAAATTTTGTACCACCAGTTGATTTATTATACGCAAATGGCTGATATTATTGAGTTTACGGATTTTTTAGCCGTCCGATTACAGAAAAAGCTTCCCGGCAAAGAGGCCCATTTTAAAATGGTGCCTTCAGTCCGTTTGGACGAATTCGATCCGATACCAGAAAAAGCAAGGCTGAGCAGCGTACTGATATTGCTGTTTGAAAAAAACGCAAAAATACATACCATATTAATACAGCGTCCGGAATATAATGGTGTACACAGCGCACAGATTTCATTCCCCGGAGGAGGTTATGAAAAAAAAGACCTGTCGGCACAGCAAACGGCTTTGCGCGAAGCACAGGAAGAGATTGGCATTGATCCGGATACCATAGAAGTTATCGGCAACCTGACCGAATTGTATATTCCACCGAGCAATTACCGGGTCATACCTTATATTGCTTTCTGCCGTGAAATCGGTGAATTAAATCCGGACAGGCACGAAGTAAAAAAAATACTCACAGTGCCAATTGAGGATTTTGCAGGTACAAAAAATGTAAAATCAAAAAAAATCAAGATACAAAACGGCAGCATTTACGAAACCTGCTATTACGACATCATGGGACAGACGGTTTGGGGCGCAACTGCGATGATTTTGAGCGAATTTGCCGAACTGTATGAAGAGTTTTGTAACACAAAAATATCTTCCATCAGCAAATCAGGCGCTGACTCATTTATAAAATGAGTATTTTTGGACAACCAGGCTAATCGTCATTCATGAAAAAAAGACTATCAACGCGCCAAACCACCTTATTATTCATTGTATTGCTGATTGGAATGGGTTTTGTGTACCGTTACGACAAAATCATTTGCTTACGCCCCTGCTCTATACATCAGCACAGGCAATGCGACTGCCTTTCGATAACATACAATTATTACAAATACCACAATAATTTTTTTGAGCCACAAACCAACCTGCTGACAGGCAAAGGTTTTACCGGAAAAAATGTCTCGGAACTTCCTATTTTGCATTATAGCGTTGCCCAACTCTGGAAAGTGTTTGGTTATCATGAATGGATTTACCGGCTGCTGGTTCTATTAATTATGTTTATTGGATTGCTGGCACTTTTTAAGGTTTTCCAGTACATCCTGGATGAACCCTTTTGGCAGATTATTTTGCCTTTATGGCTTTTTTCTTCGCCAATACTCATCTATTACGGAAACAACTTTTTAGCCGATGTTCCGGCCTTGAGTTTTGCTTTTACCGGCTGGTATTTTTTCATACTTTATTTACGAAAACAAAGAATGAGCAGTCTCATACTGATATTTGTTTTCTTCGGGTTAGCCATGCTGCTCAAAATTACTGCCGGCATGAGTTTCCTGGCCCTGACAGGGTTATTTATTGCCGAACGGTTGAAAATCTTTAAAACCGGAGAAAAACCCGTCCTGAAAAAAAACATCCTTCCCATTACCCTGATATTACTGACGAGCATCATTGTTTTTGCCTGGTACTTTTATGCCAACAATTACAACAACACCCATCTCAGGCCTGATGAATCGCATACTTTTCTGACAGGCATCCTGCCAATATGGGGTTTATCTTATGCCGAAATCATTGGAATAGTGAGAATAATACTGGACTTTCAGGCTAGAAATTATTTTAATACCGCTGGATTACTATTGATACTGGTGTTTTTCATTGTTGTTGTGCTCAATTATAAAAAGCAAAATCCACACCTGCTGGTTGTCAACAGCATTATTTTTCTTTGTTGTACAAGTGGAATCATATTGTGGTTCCGGGTTTTTGATGCACATGACTATTACCTGGTAAATTATCTGATTTTTATCCCGGCAACCTGTTTGACATTTTTCAGGTTTTTGCAGACAGAGTATCCGCATTGGTTAAAATCACTGAAACTGAAAATCCCGGTGTTAGGAGTAGTCTTGTTGAGTATCTGCTGGGGGCATGCTGTGGTGGAAGCCCGTTATGCAAACGCAGACACCCCCGAACAGGACTATTCTCCTCTGCTATCCAGATATGAGGTTGACAATTACCGCTATGCACACTGGATGTACCCGCAGGAAAAACAGGCCTTTGAAACAATTACTCCCTACCTTCGCTCCATTGGTATTACTTCGGACGATAAGGTTTTCTCGTTCCCCGATCCATCGCCTAATATATCCTTATATCTCATGGGACAGCGGGGTATAGCCCTGCAACGTGATAATGGAGTGGAGCTGTTGAAATACCTTGACTTTTACAAGGACTTACACATAAAATATTTTATTCTTAGCGATTCAACCCTATTGCAGGACGAAACTACAAAGAAAATTCTCTCGAGAAAGATCGGCCAATATAAAACGGTTTCTATTTATGACATCAGCGAATGGGACTCAATTAAGGACGATACAAAATCCATCGGCGAAAGCCTGTTGCCTGCCGAGACCGGAATAACAGCCGATGCCCGGGCACGCAGGAAATGATTAATTCTAAATTATGGAAAAAGAGAGTAATTCCAAATACAACACGCAGACATTATTTTCAAGGGTTATAAAGAAATATGCCGCGGCAATCACAGGAGTTTTTTTTATTTTAATGAGCCTGTTCATCGTTAACAATATTCCGGTCAAATACTCACGGATGATATGGTCGGATGCTGAGGCCTATTATGATTACCTTCCTTACACATTTATAAAAAAAGACATTGCACACATGCATTATGCCGTGCCACTTCCCGGTGGAAACCGCCTGAACAAAGTTACCATGGGGGTTGCCATGATGGAATTACCATTTTTTTTAGCCGCACATGCTTATAGCAAAATCCAGGACCTTGGCGCCGACGGGTATTCCTTTCCTTATCAGGTGGCCTTGCTGATTTCAATAAGTGTGTACATGTTTTTGGGGTTATTCGTCTTATTCAAAATTCTCAGGCCACGCTTCGAAAAAAAAACCGCTTTTTTTACGGTAGCAGCCTTGTTTTTTGCCAGCAACCTTTATTACTACACATTTTGCGAGCCAGGCTTATCGCATGGGTATTCATTTTTTATGCTGACACTGTTTTTATTTCGACTTGACTATTTCATAAAAAATCCAAACATCAAGAATACACTCCTTTGCGGCATCCCGCTTGCCTGGGCAACCCTTATCAGGCCTACTAACATACTTTATGTGATTCTGTTTTTGCTGTATGAGGTATATTCGGTTCGTCAGTTAAAAGAAAGATTGTCTTTTATCGGCAAAAATCTCCGTTACTTTTTCATATTCCTTATTCTCGGAATCTTGTTTTATATCCCTCAAATAATGTACTGGTCTTATGTATGGGGGAAACTGAAGATATACGGTTATGTAGCTGCCGACATGCAACCCGAAACCTTTGCTTACCTTACCTCTCCTAAAATTTTCAAGGTGCTCTTCGGTGTGGAAAGCGGCTGGCTGGTATATACGCCTTTCTTTATTTTCTTTTTTATAGGATTGATTATCACACTGGTAAAAAAACTACATCATTCGTTCGCTATCCTGATCATTTTTCTGCTCATTCTTTATCTCAATGCCAGTTGGTGGAGCTATACCTTTGCCTGTTCGTTCGGATACCGCAGCCTTATTGAGTTTTATCCTCTCTTTGCTTTTCCCGTGGCCTTTTTGTTCTCCAGAATATTTGCCTCACGGCACATTATCCTAAAAACATTGATGATGCTGCTAATAGTAGTTTTTTCATTTTTCAATATCCGAATTTCGGGATTTTATTACAAAGACCCTTGTTGGGAAGTGCCGCAATGGACCTGGAATCATTACCGGAAAATTATCATCAAGGCCTTTTACATCCAACCGGATTTAAAACTTAAAGAATGGCGCGAATAAAATGCAACACTATTGTTTTTTTAATAAATTTGCCATAAAAAATAATTTTTCAAGTCATGAAGCTCCGAGCAAAATTTCTTTTTTCAGCGCTGTTGTGTTGTAGCATCCTGTTATTTGCCCAATGTAAAAAAGATGAAACAGAAGAGATACCGGTTGACGAACTGGCATTCACCGAAGCTGAAAAAAACCTGATATACAGTGGAGATAACGACTCCATAATGCGTATCATGAATTATTTTGTGCATGAAGATTCGCTGATTTTACGCAAACAATCTATCGATGTAAATCTGAATGATACTGCCATCCTGAATCGCCTTATCAAAAGAATGAAAAAAACGCTTCTTAATGAATCTAACGGTGTGGGACTTGCAGCTCCACAGGTCGGCATCAACAGAAACATCATATGGGTACAACGCCTCGACAAGGCAGGGCAGCCATTTGAGTGTTATCTCAACGCAAAAATTATTTTGTATTCAAACAAGCCCGTGATATATCCCTGGGATGGCTGCTTGTCGGTACCCGATACTTCAGGCGCATCGCATCGTTACAGCGCCGTGGTGGTTGACTACGACCTGCCCGATGGCAGCAGCCACACCGAGTTGATTGAAGGTTATTCCGGAAGCAATTTCGCCGCTATCATTTTTCAGCACGAAATTGACCACCTGAACGGTACAATATTTTTGGATCGCCTTTAAAAAAAGTAAAAATCAGAGGGCAACACCCCTGCGTTGATAGTTCCCAGTAGCGCGCCTGAGGCAGAATAGTAATTTACCTTTCCTTTCTGGACATAATCTACGGCATCGGCCACCACAATGGTATTGCTGTATGGATTCACCGCCAGTCCGTAAAAAACACTGTTTCCCTCCGGAATAAACACTGCACCGGGTAACGCAGCCGAAGACACCGGCAACCGGTAAATCCCATGATACATATAATAAACGGTGTCCTTTGTTGCATTTATCGCTATTTTATCCCAAATGTCCAGTGGGGAGCCCAGCGGATAAGTTTGTTCAACTGTCTTCTGACCAATATTGATGCGGTGAAGGGAAGCGTTGACGCTGTTATTGGCATCACCGGCACACATCACCCACAATTTATCGTTTTTATCAAGCACCAGCGAGTTTGAAGCAAAACCAAGCTGAAGGCTATCGCTAACGGCATCTGTGAGGGTATTGATAAAATAAAGCTTATCGGTGCGGGTGTTGGTAGCAAACAATGTACCCTCATGGTACAGCATCTCTTCGGTGCTACCGTTCACCGTAATGGTGCCACTAATCTGATTGGTATTCAAATCGACAATGCTTATTTGGTTGCTGTACAAATCGCTCACATAAGCTTTGGTAGGGCTGACAGGAACAAAATAACGCGGAGAAACAAATCCGCTGATTACACCACACGACGCAAAGTTGCTGATATTGACAACCTCAATCTTGTTGGAATTATTCACGACGATATAAGCTTTTCCCTGATAAACCGTAATGGATTGAGCCACATCGCCCAACGGCCTGTTATTAACTATCTGAAAAATGTCTTCCTGGTATTCCTGATCAGAAAAATTGTAATAAGTAACAGAAGCGTTACTCCATTGGAAGTTGCCTTCGTTAACAATAAAAACACCATGACTGGCACTAATATCGATATCCGTATCATCGGGCGGGGTATCCTTTTTACAGGAATACATGCAAGCCATCATAAAGACACCGGCAAAAAACAGAAAAAACTTTTTCATTTTATTATCGTTATTTTTTTCACAACATTATTGCTTTCATCTGAAACACGTATGAGGTACAACCCTGCCGGAACATCCGACAAGTCAATGCATGTGTTACAGGACTCCGCACGGGTAGTTTTCATGATTTTTCCTTCAGCACTTACCAAAGATATTGCAATGTGTGCAGAACATTTTTCAGTAACAACATACAGGTAGTTATTTGCCGGAACCGGATACACGCTGATATAGGTTTTATCATCAACCCTTGCAATGCTGGAATTCAGCTGATGTATCACCCCTACGGCATCAAGGTCAAAACCCGAGGCCGGGAAAGGCGTGGGCCACGGATCGTTGATTTTGTGGTTAAAAGCATCATAGGTAGCGTAACCTGTTTCGATGGAGCCAACCACATCAACAACTCTGATGTGGGTGATATAGTTAACATCAAGGCCGGGCGTGCCTTCCAACTCCTGCAAGTCGAAAGGTGTTCCGAACATGCCGCGGTATTTTCCTGCCAGGTTGTTAATTTTGGCGGCATCCATCACCTCATCAAAAGCGCCCACCTGCACCAAAGTATCGGTAAGCGAAGTAGCCGGAAAACGGAAATAATTTTCCCCGTCGGAGCTTACTTCAACAAAAGCCAGTTCAAGAAAAGTATCGGAAAACGAGTTTTCAAATACAGCAAAGTCCCACGACGGACCATTAACAATGGGGCTGTCAAAAGTAACTACAGCGGTACCGCCGTCGCCCAGGCTCACCACGCCGTTTGTCCCGGCAGGCCCCACAGCCATGGAGCTATCGCCCACGCTGGCCCGGCCCAGCGACGTGTCGGCAATGTGTTGCCAGCCGCGTTCGACAAAACACTGTGATGCCCAACCGACAAAAACCGAACTGTCTTTATGAATTGCCGTGGTTCCTGGCTGGCCGGCAGGTGGAGGAAACTGTCCTTTCACGAACAGTGGAAAAAAAACAAATAAAATTATACTAACCAATAAGACTCTCATTTTTATTTTTTGATAAATTTGGAATAAAACACGGAATTATTGTTACTCACTTCAACAATATATATCCCCGGAGCCCAACCACTAAGATTCACCAATGAATTACCGGAACTTTGCGGTATAATCCAATTTCCTTTCATATCAAAAATACGAATACGCGAATTTGTATCCCCGGGGTTAACAACAATCCAATCCTCAGCGGGGTTAGGATAAACAGTTATGTTTTCCGGTATATTTTCACTGACACCAGCAAAACTGTTGTGATTCGTAATCAGGTTATCCATGCAGAAATAGGTCGGGTTGTTGATCCCAAACCCACCGGCGGTATCAGTTGAGAATAATTTAAACTCCAGGCTGTCAACCATTCCTAAAGAAGTTAAATCAACCCATTGCCAGTCTTTGACGATATAATCCTGTGCCGGGGACGGAAACCTGAAATCAGCAAGGTAAAACAAGACACTATCGTTTTTTTTATTTCCGTCTTTATAGGCGTATACAGACAGTGCAAACCAATCCGGGTCAGAGCCGTTTACACCTCCGAATTTTTTTGCCGGACCGCCGCCATTTTTCATCGTCAGATAGCCATAGGTCGAATTAGTGATGTAAAACCCGCTGACTGTATCGCCTTTGGCTATACCATTCAATCTGATACGAGGCAAAGGATCGAAGGCGCTCACATAACACACGGCATACTTATCCGAGGAGTCAAATCCTAAAGCAGTAATCGCACTATATTCATTGGTATAGCTCTGTGTCGTGGTATCGCGTTTATTTGAATACGAAAATCCGTTCCACGATGTAATACCACCTCCCCAATCAGTAAAATTATTCGTAAATGAAGCATTTCCGCTTGAGAAAAAACCGCTTAAATCGGATCCATTCCAGAAAGTATCGGCCGGCAGCGGAAGGTTTTCAAAATCGGCTATTGTTTGCGCCTCTACGCGGTTGTTTGATAAAAACAAGATCGTAAAGACCATCCCGCTGAAAAAAAGAAATAGTTTTTTCATTGTTTGATTTTTTTATTTGTTAATGAATGTTTGAAATTTACTGTAACTCCTGTTTTAAAATTAATTCCGGGCATAGCCTGCCATGCCACCGAAAAATATTTCTGATTCCAGATATTATTGACCTGGAAAAAAACATTAAAAGTGAACTTCTTATAATAAAAATCTTTTGAAGCGAACAAATTCCCGATAAAATAAGGATCCAGAAAATCCGTATTATCGTAAGCCGTATATCGTCTGGAATTGTACTCTACATTAAAGTTAACATTAAATGTTTTATAGATCATGTCAAAGCCAGTATTAGCTATCCATTCAGGGGTATATACCATCTGATGGCCGATGCTGCTTTTGTTATTACTTTTTTGAACAGTGGATTTAACATAGGCTGCTTTGCCTGAAAAGATAAGGATAAAACTTCTTAGTTCTGTATTAACCTTTAGATTGATTTCCGCGCCCCGGCTCCACACAGCCTGAATATTCTTAGGGGACCAGTACGATGATTCGGGCAACCAGATGATCAGGTTTTGCGTATTATTGTTAAATCCGGATACCGTATAATCCAACCGGGTCTTATTCCAGATCACATGTTGTTTTATCCCAAATTCTTCAGCATATCCGTTTTCGGGTTTAAGGTCTGTATTACCGCCGGGATACCAGTACAGGTCATTTAATGTAGGAATACGGTAATTTCTGCTGAAGTTTACATACATCAGTAAATCTTTGTACAAACGGATATCCATAGCAAATGAAGGCAATAAAGGCACAAAACTATAATTACTGTATTCTTCCCTCATAGCAAGGTTCAACTTCCACTTATCGGTTTTACTTGTTGCAGTGTAGGAAACAAAAGCCGACAATTCCTGCTGAGAATGTTTTTGAGTATAATAATCGCAGTATCCGGAGGTATATTTATAATGCACACCGGCATTCATCGTATGATACGGGAACAGTTTAAAATATATCTCATATTCCGAAACTGATGCCGTGGTACCGCTGGCTGAATTTATGAGTTTGTCGGGCTCCTCATACTTATATTCATCGACAAGCAAAGCGGTACGAACATACATTTTATATTTCTTCCCTTTGTTTTCCCATTCCAGGGCCGGACGAAAAAATTCATCTTTTTGCCTGACACTGCTATATTCCTGGGACATCAAAGGCGGAATCTGCCTTCTGCTTTCCTGTATCCACAGGCGGAAAGTCAGTTGATTCCTTTCATTTATTCTAAATGCCTTATCGTGCATGACGCCATAACTGACCATTTCAGAATTTGTTTGCCGGACTTTTGGGGAACCGTATTGTGCATTATTAATGAATGGGAAATCATTTTTTCCTTCCTGGTAAAATGCTCTGACTACTAATGCGCCTTTTTTCCTGCTGATTCCTAATTTAAAATTTACCGAATAGTTCGCAAAACTCCCATAAGAAGCACCGATAGCCACATCCAGCCCTTTGCCGTACACCGGTTCATTGGAAAGATGAATGGCGCCTCCTAATGCGCCTCCTCCGTATAAAGCGGCCATGCCATTGTACTGAACAGAAATTTTATTCATAAAATTCACGGGGATCACCGAAAAATCCATTCCTCCGTTCATAGGATTCTGAATATTGAAGCCGTTCCAAAGTACCGCCGTATGTGAAGTGCCCGTACCCCTTACCGAAACGGAACTCAATCCTGCGATACCATTGGATTTGATATAGACTGATGAGTTTTGCATAAGAAGCTGGCTCAGATTGCCCGCTGAAAAAACCCTCATGGAAACGGAATCAATCTTATCAACCTTTACTCCGCACAAAGTATTGGAAAAACGGTCGGTGGCAACATCCACGCTGCCCAGCGTGTACACAGAATCCGTTATGGATTTTTGGCCCGCTGCAGCAGCAGCAAAAAGAATGAATATGCCTATAATACTTTTTTTCACAATACAAATAACTTAACTCTTTGTATTGCCTAAAGCAGCAGGAAAAAAACAGATAACAAGAAACAACCTATCTGATTAAGCTTTTTTCCCCGAAAGCTTTAAACAATATAATAGTGAAACAGCAGGTTTTCTGACTTATCCCCTTTCAGGCGTCTTCCCATCCCGCCAAGGCGGGACAGTGACCAGGAATGCCTTCAAGTTTACGTAGGAATTACAGCAGCGGGTACTGTCCAGGATTCTCACCTGATTCCCTTTACCATAAAAACATTTTTATGGGCACTATTTCAATCACAAAAGTACGCATTTTTACTAATGAAGTTCTTTGTGAAAAAAAAGTTTTCAAAAAAAATTGTTGATAAATCAGCGGATACGTATCTTTTGTCCTATCTGTAGTAAGCTTTTGGACGTCAGGCGGTTTAACTTGCATAAGGTGGAAACCGAAGTTCCATATTTCATAGCTATATGGCCGAGCGTATCGCCTTTTTTGACATAATGATAACTTCCGTTACCTTTATAAGGAGTTTTTGTGGTAGTACCTGACTTGTGTGCATAAGTCTGACTGCGCGATTTATCAAAAGTCCGGTTAGTAACATACAAAGTATCATTTAGCAACTGGAACTTTTCAAAATCTATCACTTTTCGAGGATTCATAGGTGTTCCCAGATACCTCACCTCAAAATGCAGGTGTGGGCCCGTGGAGCGGCCTGTACTCCCTCCATAGCCCAGCAGGGTTCCGGCCTTTACCATCTGATTTTCCCTCACCCTGAATCCCGATAAATGTCCATATACGGTTTCCAGACCGTTGAAATGCCGTACCACCACCACATTTCCGTAACCACGATGGTATTTGGCTATCCTTACCATCCCGTCGAAAGCCGATTTAACGCTGTCGCCAATATTCAAATCCACATCGATGCCGTAATGAAAGCGCCGGCGACGATAGCCATACTCCGAATTAATCCTGCCCTTCATGGGATGAACATAGAAATTGGTGGCATTATCCGACAGAATAATAATAGTTGTATCTGTTTTTTTTGAAAAATCAACATGAGGATAATATATCCCATTGTTGTCCCACGATTCATAAATTTCGCTGGCCGGAAAAAAATCCGACAAGGAGTCGGTATCGTCATAAAAATTTGAACGCAGGTCAATACTGTCGTTTACGCTTTCAATAATCTGAAAGGATTCTCCATTACCCTGAGAAAAAAGCTCGGTACAGGAAAAACCTATTCCTGTGACAATAAAGAAAATTATTCGTATTAGTTTTTTAATCATTTTGGTTCCAACCCCCCTCAAAACACTTATAACACAGTAAACTCAATAGTTACAGGTTGTGGATGATTAATTTTTCATTTACAAAAATACGATTTTCTGCAAACTGACCAAGTTTTTTTTAAGAAACCTATCCGCAAAACGTTTGGCATAAACCGCATCTAATTTATTTTCAGCACTTTTTTATAAAACAATTTTTTGTCAATTTGCAAAACAACAAAATATATTGACCCGGGCATATCAGCCATATCAATGACAATCTGCCGGTTGTTGGTTACATCGTTTTTATACAATAACATTCCGGTGCCTGAATAGATACTGATGGTACCCATTTCTGGCAAACCGTTTTCCAGCGTAACCTTCAGCAAATCACTGACCGGATTCGGAAAAATGCTGATACCGCTATTTTCGGGCAGTTCGGCAGTGCCGAGAAGCGCCAGGTTTTGAGTGATGCTGTCGGAGCCGCAGGCATTTGTTGTTTTTAGCATAACAGCATAGTTGCCTATGTTTGCATAGGTATGCACAGGATCTTCATCAATACTTGTGTTGCCATCACCAAAATTCCAGAGATAGGTATAGCCCGAAACCGAGGTATTGGTAAAACTCACCTCCAGGTCGTTGATGCTATAGGTAAAAGAGGTCTCCGGAAATGTGACGGCCATAACCATACGGCTGCTGGTGTCATTGGTCATAACAATATCAGAACTCACACCAGTGCCGGCCAGCAATTTATGAATGCCGCTAGCGGTAAGCATAGCAGGAGTTGAAAAAGTAAACAGAACCGAGTCGCCGGGGGCGATAAGTGTATTAGGCATAGTATCGCTGATTAATGGCAAAGCATCTATCTTATAATAAAGAGGGATAGTCCCGCTAAACGCAATAGTTCCGTAATTGGCAACATAAACCTCAGGAGAAAAAAGCTGATTAACACAATAGCCGCCTGCTGCCGGGGGTTTGATAAAGGTGACACCCAAATCGTTGCCAGCCAACTCGTCGGCGCCGTTATCAGGGGCTCCGGCGTTGCGCACGTCGCCGTCGATATCGCGTGTAATAATAAAAGGATTCAGAGAAGGAGTGCCGGCACCGTCAATCAGAGGGTTGGAGGCGTGCAAATCGGTATTGGAAACAAAGCCGGGGTTGGCAATAAAAGAATGGGCATCTCCTGAAGAGGCGGTGCGCCAGTTTGCCAGCGTAGTGATTCCCGAAGTTTTCCAGTAGCCTATCCACTGGCCGCTGTTTATAAACAAGGCGTTATAGTCCACTTCGGCAAGCGGGGCGCCGGTGGTTCCCGAAACATAATACACATAACCCTGTCCGGTTCCCGCATTTACCAATACATTGTTTTTTATATTAAGGTTGGAGGTAGTGCTGCCGTTGATGTGGATACAGGCACCGTAAATAGTAACCGTATTATAAATATTGATGCTGTTGTGCAGCACATAAAGATTCTTGCTGTTCAATATGTAAATACCGTGGGCGTTGGAGTTTCCGCCGATAGATATAAAATTATTTGCTATCAGAATGTTGGCGGCTGCAGTTTCATTGCAATTATTAAAACTCATGCCATCGCCTGTTGACAAGGAAATTTTGTTACTGAGCAGGCGCATGGTGTCGTTGGCATTTTGAAAAAACATACCGCAATAATTATTAAACACCGTATTGGTGACAACCTCATTGCCATCGATATAGGCAAAGCGATGTGCGAATAAATGAATGCCCTTAAGACTCTGATTAATAAATTTATTATTCCGGATAAGAAGACAGGAATCTGGGCTGCTATTACTCTGGCCGGTAAAGCTAAGCCCGACAGAACCATTTTTAATGATATTGTTCAAAAAATTATTATAGCTTTTAAAACCGGTATTATTGGAACCCACCACCGTGCTTATCAGTTGGGTATTGACCGGATTGGCATTGCCTTCGATGATGCAATTGGAAAAGGTGTTCTTTCTGGCGTTGCCATAAAGTTCTATGACCTGACAATATTTTAAAGTATCCGTTCTTTTGATGGTCATTTTATCGAACGTACAATAATCGGCTGCGTTGAGCCGTATCACGTAATTATTTCCCGATGATGCCGACGACGGGTACTGCAACACTACGGAGGTACTGTCGTTATCCTGCGCCCGGAATGTGATCGCTGCTGCCGGGCCGGATCCTGCAATTTGGTTTATGGAAATCTGCTCGTTGTAAACACCCGGTTTAACATCAAAAACTACATTTCCGTTGATACCCTGAGCGTTCAGGGCACTGATAGCTGCTGTAAATGTAGGATAATCATCGGAGGGCGATGGGCCGATTACCAATGTGTCTGACAATTGTCCATAAACTCCAACGCCAGAAATTTGGACTGCAAAAAAGACTACAAATACTAAAAATAAAGAATTTTTTTTCATATCCACAGAGTTCAGTTTTTTTTCAAAAATATAAAATTTTTTCATTAATGGAATAATTTTTTGGGTTCATCTGCAAAAATTCATCATTAGTTATACTTTTTTCATTGATTTATAAGTTAATACTATAGTTGTTAATATTTTTTTTCAAAAAAATGCGTTTTATAATGAAAAAAGTTTTTCTTTTGTAACCTTAAGAGAATAGAATCAGTATAAAACTCATTATTAAAATCGAAAAAATTAGATCCTTTTGTTCTTTTCTAAAAAAAGTATTAGTTTTACTGACGTATATTTGAATTTGTAGAATTTTTGCATTGGCATAAAAGATAAAATAGTATTATGAAGTTTTTGAAAAAATGGTATATCATATTGTTGGCGGTTATTATTACTGAGATTGCCTTTGAATCATGCAACCGACATTACCGTTACAAAAGAATGATCAAACGCAGACGTACTGCTATTTCTAAAAGGTATCACTCTCCTTATCAGAAAAAATTGAAGAAGAATATCATTCCCATCAATAAGAATTATATTATCAAAAACAAACGCAACACCAAAGGGGTGCCGGGTTATGGCAACCGAAGAAAATAAATAAAAAAAAGAGGCCGCATTTGAGCCTCTTTTTTTTTGATTCATGTTCTATTGAATTTTCATGATTTTGGACGTAAAGGTATTTGAGTCGGAAGCCACTTTGAGCATATAATAACCTTTAGCCAGTTCATCGGCCAGAGTGATATGAATGTCGTTGCATCCGGGACTTCGGACAATGTCATTATTTTCATAAACGACCTTGCCGGCCAGGTCCAGCAGTTGCACATCCACCGCCGAGGTATCGCTGGAATAAAACACTATCCGGAACTCCCTGTCAAAAGGGTTAGGAAACACCGTCAGGGCGTTATCTTTATCAAAATTATGGATGGGGTTGCCCTTTAGGATAATATTGGCAGCGGCCAGATTGGGAATACCATAGCCATAATCGGCATCAGGGTTAAGAAATTTGCTAGCCGACGCCATAACAGCTTCTATGATTTTCATGTTGCTTTTTTCGGGATTAGCCTGCCACAGACAAGCCACTGCACCGGCCATGACCGGCGAAGAAAAGGATGTGCCGTTGCCCGACATAATGCTGCCTGCCATACTCGACACAAAAGTACCTTCACCCATGGCGCACACCGAAGGTTTTATTCTTCCATCGGCAGTAGGCCCGCGCGAACTGAAATCCGCAATTTTTTTGTTTTTATCTACTGCGCCTATGGTCAGGATATTTTCGGCATCAGCGGGAGCGCCAATATAATGCCAGTCGTTATTGCCCGAATTGCCGGCGCTGTTGCACACGAGGATGCCTTTGGCAGAAGCCTTTTTAGCACCCAGGGACACCCGTGCCACGCTGCCATTCATATCCTGGTAGGTATAGTTCCATGCCGGGTTATAAAAATCCGTATAACCCAGGGAAGAGTTGATAACGTCTGCTCCTACGCTGTCGGCAAATTCGGCCGCCGCCACCCAATTATCTTCTTCCACGGGGTATTCACTGTCGGCATCTTCCGAGCGCAACAGCCAATAGCTGGCTTTGGGGGCGGTGCCCACCAGTTGTCCGGGGACATTGCCTCCCATGATAGATAATACCATCATCCCATGGGTGCTGCGGGCAAACACATTGCCCCCGGGCTGAACAAAATCCCTGGTGCCTAAAATCTGGTTGTTATGCCACAAACTGTCGAACACGATGATGGAATCCACCCTGTAGAATCCGGCATCCAAAACCGCGATAACCATTCCTTCGCCGAAAAAACCCTGGTTGTGCAGATAGTCAGCAGCAATCATATTGGCCTGTGTGTAGCCGTTTCCGTAATCAAATCTGTTTGTGCCGGGCAGCGATGGAGCACGCAACAGGTTCATTCCATCTTGCTCATGGCTTACTTCAAGGCTTTGGCTGCCATCCATAGTATCTTTTCTTTTTTTCATCTTCACGCCTTTTTTCAAGGATGATTCGGCCAGGGAATCAATGTCGGCCACGAAAGGCAAGGCCCGTATTTTCGACAATACTGCCGTGTCGGTGGTTCGTATGGTAACGCAATTAAACCATTTCGACACGGTAAAAACTTCAGCCCCTGTATTTCTTATGCTGTCAATATACCATTTATTTACCGGAAGGTCGTCGGATTGCACCTCAATTTGCTGACGTTCCCGCCTGTCGATAGCCCGCTGGGAAAGGTATGGCGAAGGGTCTTCCACGGTGTAGGGAGAATTATTTTTATCGGTAAAGGTTACCCTGTATTTCGAAACCACATATTCCTGTGCCTTGCCCGGGAACATCATCAGGCAAAAAGTCAACGCAAAAAAACAACTGCTTATTTTCATAACACTCAATTTCCGTAGGCATGCAACGTATACGAATAATCAATTCCGCTGGTGATATTGCCTACCGGGTCTTTAACTAATGATACATATTTTTTGTAAACCAGGCCAATGCCTGCCGCATACATTTCTTTCTGGAAATCCTCGCTGATGATGGTATAGACACTTTTTTGCAACACCGTGAGCGTAGAATCCAACAAAATATTGTTGATGGTACCCGGGGTATGCACCGCTTGGTATTGAACCAGCTGTTCACCAAGGGTATTATAGGTATTTCCATTCCACTGTATGGATTCTCTGACAGGGAAAATAAGCTTTACCAGCCGGATATTTTCTTCTACCCTTTCAGCGCATGATACCGTACGTGTTTCATACCACACATCCCTGATAACCCAGGCAGCAGTATCGGCATAGCGCACATAGCGTTCCAGCCGCTGACTCGTCCTTCCCTCGTTATCTACAAAGTCGGACTGCACTAATTCCTTAATCTGAAAATTAAAAGAATCGACAGTGCCTGTAAAATCGTTATAGCTGAGGGAGTCCACATCATATATCACCCAATGGCCAGTATTTACGGGGAAATATCTGTATCCCATTTCCACCGGATCGGCATTTTGCTTTTTGCACGACACAGCCAAAGCCAGGAACAGCAATAAAATAGCAATATGCGACAAATACCTCATAAAAAAACTTTAGGCGAAGTTAGTAAAAAGATATGAATTCCTGATAAAAGTATAATAACAAAATGGTATTTTTACCTGATAAACCCTCCGCCAATTACATCATCGCCCTGATACAGCACCACGGACTGCCCGGGAGTAACCGCTGCCACAGGATCCTGAAAAACCACATGCAACTCATCACCGGTCTTGGTTACGGTAGCCATCATGCCTTTATCCCTATATCGTATCCGGCAAAGGATATGATCCATTGTGGCAAAATCGTCGTACTTCATCAGATTGACTCGGTCGGCATACAGTTCATTGGTCAGCAGTTTTTCCCGTTCGGCCAGCACCACGAGATTTTTTTCGGCATCTATGCGGGCCACATACAGGGGATGTCCAACGGCGATGCCTAATCCCTTGCGTTGCCCGATAGTATAAAAGGGATAGCCATGGTGTTTCCCCAGGACTTTCCCATTGGTATCCACAAAATTACCTCCCTCCACCTTTTCTTCCAGTCCCGGGGTGTGTCTCTTCAGAAAACCCCTGTAATCATCGTCGGGAATAAAACATATCTCGTAGCTTTCAGATTTTTTGGCAATCTTCAGGAGTTTATGTTGAATAGCGATTTCTCTGATTTGACTTTTTTCATACGTACCCAGCGGCAAAATAGTCCTGCTGAGGTGTTCCTGGCTCAAAGCCCACAGCACATAACTCTGGTCTTTATTACTGTCGAGGCCTTTGCGCAAAAAATACCGTTCGTTTTCGGATACTATGCGGGCATAATGTCCTGTGGCTATATACTTACAATTCAGTTCATCAGCCTTTTGAAGTAGATCGTCCCATTTCATCAGCTTATTGCACAGTACACAAGGGTTGGGCGTTCGTGCTGCCAGGTATTCGCTGATGAAGTTGCTGATGATTTTTTCTTCAAATTTTTTTCTCAGATCGAGGACATAGTGCGGAAAGCCAAGATCCACGGCTACTTTCCGTGCATCGTTGATGGCTTCGAGGTTGCAACAACCGCTTTCCGGAGCCACACCTCCCGCGGACTCATAATCCCATACCACCATGGTAACACCCACCAGGTCGTAGCCCTGTTCGAGCAGCAATATAGCGGACACAGAACTGTCGAGGCCACCGCTCATGGCCAACAGCACCCTTTCTTTTTGCGGTTTCTTATTCATACTTCATTAGCGAGGCCCACGACATAAAACCCTCGAGCTTGTCGGGGTGCACTTTTACAGGCCTGCCCGGGTCAGGATTAAGGACTATTACAGGATTTTCTTTGGAAAACAATTTCCTGTCTTTTAACGACCACCGTGAAATAAGAAAATCAGGACTGACTCGGAAAAAGTTAAACGGGTCGAGCAATTTTTCAAAATCGTTGAGTGTGGTTGAACTCAGGATTTCCTCGCCAGAATTTTTCTTCACATGACATCCATCTTTATCAGCAAAACAAAATGCAATATCTCCCACCACCACCCAACTGCCGGCACCGCTTTTTACGGGGACCAGCACTTCTTCTTTCATCAGTGTTCCGTTGTTATAGGTAAGTTTTCTGTTACCAAGGCCATTTTCACTAAAAAACATCCACTCGCCTGTCTTGCGGTCGTTTTTGTAAATTCCTGTATAAAGAATCTTGCCCGAATTATAGAAAAACTGAAACTTGCCGTTGAGTTTGTTTTGCAGATACAGGCACTTTGTCTTTACAACGCTGTCGGCATAAAATTCAAGGCATTCGCCCTCCAGCATATTGTTTTTGTAGTTTTCGGTTTTATTGATTTTCCCGTTGTCGTAAAAGTATTTCCATGTTCCATCTTTGACACCGGTTTTATAGTTTTCTTCCGAAATCTTTTTCCCATTGGCGCCATAGTAAATCCACAGCCCGTCTTTCTTTTTGTCCACGAACAGGCCTTCCGCGTTTTTCACCCCATTGCTGAAATACATAACTGTCTGGGCTTTTCTGCCGCTGTCGGCGTACATAGTCAGGGCTTTGATTTTCCCATCGGGATAAAAATATTTGAACTCTCCGTCGGGCTTATCGTTGAGGAAAGTGCCTTGGTACTTTAGAGTATCCCCGGAAAATTTTTTCCATACGCCCTGCTTGCGTCCCAGCGAATCGGTTTTATTTATGGGCTGCGCAGCAAGTACTCCACACAAAAAAAATAATGACAGTATAAGTGAAAATCTTTTATTCAGGGTTGTTTTCATAAATAAAATCAGCTAATTCTTTCAGATTATTAAAAACGTAATCGATCTTAAGTTTATTATTTTCCGCGATGATTTTGACGGAGCCGATATAAACAGCCACCATACCCAGGTGGGCAGCAAATTCCATATCGCTCAGGGCGTCGCCCACCATCAGGGATTTGGAAAAATCAATTTCAGGAAAGTCTTGTTGTGCCTGCAAAGCCATCCCTATGTCGGGTTTGCGGTTGAGGCTGCCCGAGGAAGCCAGGTCGGTGCAGCAATAAATTTTATTGATAAAGCCGCCATCAGCCGTTATCATGCAGCACATTTTCTCATGAACAGCCTCCAGATCAGCCTGGCTCATGAGGCCTTTGCCCACACCCTGCTGGTTGGAAACAACGATGATCCTGCCGAAATACTTCCGTAGCCGGGCCAGCGAAGCCGTGGCAAAAGGAAGAAATTCAAATTCATCCCACGATTTTACGTAATCATCAGGAAGTTTTTTGTTTATCACGCCATCGCGGTCGAGAAACAAGGTCCAGGAATGAGGGTTGGCAATATGAGGAAACATCAACAGACTATTTTAAATTTCTTATATTTACGCTCTTCAACGGCCTCCCAATCCATATAATCAGGGTTTTCAGGTATTATCATATCCTTTTTTCTATTGCTTGCCTGGGTCTTTAAGAGGTTACTCATCGGCTTATTTGCGGTCTTTTCCAAACATCTCTTCTTCCACCTGCTGGCAAAAAATATGCCCTATCAGGATATGGGCTTCCTGTATGCGCGGGGTTTCGTCCGAAGGCACGTTGATAAGAAAATCCACCAGGTTTTTCATTTGCCCTCCGCTGGCCCCTGTAAGTCCTGCTGTTATCAGGCCAGCCTCTTTGGCGGCTTCTACCGCCCTGATGATATTCGTTGAATTTCCCGATGTAGAGATTGCTATCAGCATATCGCCGGGCCTTCCTTTGGCCCTGAGCAGGCGGGCATACACCTCGCCGAACGAATAATCGTTGGCTACAGAGGTGAGGTAAGAAGTATTTACATGTAGGGCTTCGGCATCCAGCGGGTCACGGTCGAGCATAAAACGGCCAGACAGTTCGGCGGCAATATGCTGGGCATCGGCAGCACTGCCTCCGTTGCCGCACAACAGTATCCGCCCCTTGTTCTTCAGCACCTCCGCGGCTTTGATACTAAGATTGGTAATACCAAGCAAAAGATCAGGGTTAGCCAGCAGGCGTTTTTTCACCTCAATAGATTCCTTTATACATTGTTCTATATCCATAGCCGGAAATTATTACGCAAAGATATTATTTTATCAGCTAATCATCGAATAAAAGTCTTCCTCGGAGATAATGGCAACACCCAGAGACTCGGCCTTTTTCTTTTTTTCGGGTCCCATTTTCTCACCGGCCAGCACAAAATCGGTTTTCGCCGAAATTGACCCCACATTCCTGCCGCCATGCTTTTCTATCAGGGATTTCATCTCGTCGCGGGAGATGGTGAACACACCCGATACCACAAAGGATTTTCCCGACAGCCTGTCCGACAAAAGCGGCGTTTCAGATTTTTGCATACTGAATTGAAGGCCTTGTCGCTTCAGGCGTTCGACAGTTTTTATATTGACCGGGTTGCTGAAATATTTGATGATACTGCCGGCAATGATGTCACCAATTTCCTCGGCTTGTTTCAGTTCGTCGAAACCGGCTTTCTGCAGTTCATCAATGCTGCCGAAGTGTCTGGCAAGTTTTTTGGCAATGGTTTCACCAACAAAACGTATTCCCAACGCAAACAATACCCTTTCGAAGGGAACCTGTTTCGATAGCGCTATCCCTGAGATGATATTCTCCACGGTTTTTTCGCGAAATTTTACCACACGCGATTTTTCCTGTCCCTCCAGCACGTATTCCTTTTGCAGGCCCAACAGGTCTTCGGCCTTCAGGTCGTAGAGGTCGGCGATATTATACACCAGGCCGTTATCAAACAGTATTCCCACCTTGCCTTCGCCCAGGCTTTCGATGTTCATGGCTTTGCGGCTGATAAAATGTTCAATTTTTCCTTTTATCTGCGGCGGGCATCCGCTTTCGTTGGGGCAATAGTGTGCGGCTTCGCCTTCGTTGCGTTCCAGCGGGCTGTCGCATTCGGGGCATAGCTGAGCGAACTCCAGCGGCAGGCTGTGGGCTTGGCGTTGTGTCATGTCAACGGCAACAATCTTTGGAATGATTTCGCCACCTTTTTCCACATACACCAAATCGCCGGTGCGTACATCAAGTTTCTTAATGATGTCGGCATTGTGCAGCGAGGCCCGTTTTACGATGGTTCCGGCCAACAGCACCGGCTCGAGGTTGGCCACCGGGGTAACGGCGCCGGTGCGTCCCACCTGAAAATCGACGGAAAGGAGCCGGGTGAGCACTCTTTGTGCTTTGAATTTGTATGCAATGGCCCAACGCGGCGATTTGGCCGTGAAACCCAGACGTTGTTGCTGATCATAAGAATTAACCTTGATGACGATGCCGTCGATATCGAAAGGCAGCTCGCGGCGCGCCTGGTCCCATTCGGCAATAAATTCCGTGATTTCTTCTATGGTCCTGCATTTGGCAATATAGCGGGGTATATTGAATCCCCACTGCCGGGCTTTCATCAGGCTATCGTAATGGGTAGCGTTGGGCAGTTTGGGTGCAATGATATGGTACAAAAAACAATCCAGCGAACGTTTGGCCACCTCGGCAGAGTCCTGCATCTTGAGGCTGCCCGAGGCGGCGTTGCGCGGGTTGGCAAAAGGTTCGTCGCCAATTTCGGCGCGTTCTTCGTTGAGACGGTCAAACTCGCTGCGAGGCAAAATAATCTCACCGCGAATTTCAAATTCTTCGGGAATATCATCGCCAAAGAGCCGCAAAGGCACCGATTTGATGGTTTTTACGTTGGTGGTAACGTCGTCTCCCTGAATGCCATCGCCCCGGGTAACGGCATATTTCAACGTGCCTTGTTCATAGGTAAGTCCTATGGCCACACCGTCGTATTTCAGTTCACAGACATATTCCACCGCTTCACCGGGCAGCAGCTTGCGCACCCGCTGATCGAAGTCAAAAATCTCTTCTTCGGAATAGGTATTGCCCAGCGACAGCATAGGGTTTTTGTGCACCACCTGCCGAAAACTTTTGGTAATGGCACCTCCTACCCGCTGTGTTGGAGAATCAGGCTGGGCCAGGTCGGGAAAATCATTTTCGAGGGTAATCAGTTCCTGCAACAACATATCGAAATCGTAGTCGGAGATAACGGGAGCCGAGAGTGCATAATATTTATAGTTGTGCAGGTTTATTTCATCGGTGAGCCAGGCGATTCTTTTTTTAGCGTATTCTCTGTCCATGGGGCATTGGTTATTTATGCAAAGTTAAGAAAAACTGGGTTAGCAAAACGCTTTGGTAAAAACGGTATGGATGGGTACAAAAAAAGCCCCCGTATTGTAAGACGAGGGCGGCTTAAATGTTTTCACAACGGAATAATCCTTATTGTGATTTGCTTCTAATTCATCGCAAAAATAATAAATATTTCGATTTGTGCAAATTTATTTTCTACTTTTATAAAAAATTTTGATATGAAAAAGATATTAGGATTAGACTTAGGTACAAATAGTATTGGATGGGCATTAATTGAAATTGACATTGATGGAATTCCAATTAGAATAATAGCAATGGGATCTCGCATCATTCCATTAACCTCTGAAGATAGAGACCAATTTACAAAAGGGCAAGCTATTTCTAAAAATCAGGAAAGAACCACTGCAAGGAGCCAAAGAAAAGGATATGATCGCAAGCAATTAAGAAAAGATTATGACTTCAAATATAGCCTTATAAAAGTAATGAAGAATTATGGATTAATCCCTAATGAAGAATTATTTAACCTTCCGATGCTTGATTTGTGGAAACTACGAAGTATGGCCGCAAGTGAACCCATTTCTCCAGAACAGTTAGGACGTATTTTGTATATGATGAACCAAAAACGTGGCTATAAATCTGCTAGAAGTGAAGCCAACCAAGACAAGAAAGATACAGACTATATTGCTGATATTAAAGGAAGATATGCTCAATTGAAAGAAAAAGAACAAACAATAGGGCAACATTTTTATTCCGAATTGAAATGTGCAAACCAAAACAATACTTATTACAGAATCAAAGAAAAAGTATATCCTAGGGAAGCCTATATTGATGAATTTGACACTATTATTAATGTTCAAAAAGATGCTCATAGTTTTTTGACTGATGAAGTAATTAACAACCTTCGAAACGAAATAATATATTATCAACGCAAACTGAAATCACAAAAAGGACTGGTTAATATTTGTGAATTTGAAGGATTTAATGTCGTATATCCTGATCCTAAAACACAACAAGAGAAATCAAAATTCGTAGGCCCAAAAGTCGCCCCTAAAACCTCTCCTTTATTTCAGTTGTGCAAAATTTGGGAAGTTGTAAATAATATTTCATTAAAGATTAAAAATCCAGAAGGTGCAAAATATAAATGGAGTGACAAAATTCCAACTTTAGAAGAGAAACAGCAAATTGCTAACTATCTATTTCATCATTCCAACCTTTCTTCCTCTGAGTTATTGAACATTTTAAATCTGAAAAAAGAAAATGTATATCTCAACAAGCAAATTCTGAAAGGAATTCAAGGGAATAACACCTTTTCAGAAATTCATGCTTTAATTGGTGATAGTGAACATCTATCTTTCAATTTTTCAATAGTTCCCAGTAGACACGAAGCTCTTTTAGTTGATAAAAAAACAGGTGAGATCATCGAAGAGAAAGATGCTTTACAGATTGACCCAAGTATTGAAAAAGAGCCACTCTACCAACTTTGGCATACCATCTATTCGATTAAAGATTTGGAAGAATGTAAAAAAGCATTAATTAAATGTTTTGCATTTGATGAAACTACTGCTGACAAATTATCGCGAATTGATTTCAACAAGCAAAGTTTTGGAAATAAATCGAACAAAGCAATGCGAAAAATTTTACCTTATTTGATGCAAGGTTACAATTATTCGGATGCCTGTAGTTTTGCCGGGTACAATCACTCCAATAGCCTAACAAAAGATGAACAAGCAAAACTTGAAACCGAGAATATATTAAAATTATTGCCTAAAAATAGTTTACGTCAACCGATTGTTGAGAAAATCATCAACCAAATGATTAATGTTGTAAATGCATTAATAATAGAATTTAGCGAAAAAGACGAAAAAGGTGAAATTAGAAAATACTGGAAACCTGATGAAATTAGAATTGAACTTGCAAGAGAATTAAAGCAAAGTAAGGAAGAACGTAATGATTCAACAGTAAATAATACCGCAAATGAAGTCATAAATAAAGAAATAGAAAACAGATTAAAAGAGTTGGGAGTCAAAACCACCAAACGCTTTATTGAAAAATACAAACTAATTTTTCCAATACGGACAGTTATTGATGGAAAAACAGGAAAAGCACTTCCTAAAAAATTGAAAGATGCTATTGTAACTAATCGTTGTATATACTGCGGTAAGACATTTAGTCTAGCAGAAGCTCTTACTGGAGATAATTTCGATGTTGATCATATTATTCCAAAAGACCTATTGCCAATTGATAATTCTCTAACAAACAAAGTATTGGTACACAGGAATTGCAATGCGACAAAAACGAATTATACAGCATATGATTACATTGCAAAACAGGGCGAAACAGTTTTACGGCAGTATGTTGAACGTGTTGATGAATGGTATAAACAAGGTATCATTTCGTATGGGAAAATGCTCAGGCTTAAGGTTTCATATGAGGAGTATATAGAACGTAAAAAGAACCACAAAGAAACTGAAGCAGACAAAAGGCTTTGGGAAGATTTCCTCTCAAGAGATTTAAAAGCCACACAGTACATTGCCCGTAAATCAACCGAAATATTAAAACAAGTATGCAACAATGTTACTATGACTGAAGGAAGTGTTACAGCAACTTTAAGACGGTTATGGGGCTGGGATGATGTATTAATGAATTTGCAGTTACCTAAATATAAAGAACTCGAAGAAAAAATAGGTCAAAAATTCACGCAAATAAAGGAATGGGAAAGTGATCATGGAAAACGCAAGCATCAAAAAGAAGAAATAATTGGTTGGACTAAGCGGGACGATCATCGCCATCATGCCATCGATGCATTGGTAATTGCCTGTACTAAGCAAGGATTTATTCAACGAATAAATACACTAAATGCAAGTGAAACAAAAGATGCAATGCAAAAAGAAATGGATGTGGCAAAATCAAAACTAGGAAAAGCATATGATGAAAACATATTAAAAGCCACCAACGAGATTGTTAAAAATCATTCTGGTCGCCTCTCAAGATTAGATGAATATTTAATCAATCAAAAACCTTTTAATACTGCAGATGTTATGAAAGAGGCAGACAAGATATTGGTTTCTTTCAAAGCCGGGAAAAAAGTCGTCACAATAAGTAAATATAAAGCAAAAGGAAAAAATGAGCAAACTGGCGTTATAACCCCTCGGGGAGCATTACATGAACAATCGGTTTATGGAAAAATAAAAGTGATAGAAAAACGCAAATCGATCAAATACATTTTTGAAAATCCAGATAAAATAGTAAATAAAAAAATTCAGTGCTTAGTGATGGAACGATTGGCCAACTTTAAAAATGAAGTAAAAATGGCTATTGAATCGCTTAAGAAAAATCCGATTTATCTTGATGAACAGAATAAAAAAACATTAGAAACCGCAGCATGTTTTAAAGATGAAATTGTGATTAAATATCCTGTTACAAGCATTAAAGCAAAGGATGTACCTTTTATCGTTGATAAGAAAATCAGGAAAATTGTGCAATCTCGACTGGATGAATTTAACGGAAAAGAAACCGAAGCGTTCAAAGATATTTTGTGGCTAAATAAAGAAAAACAAATTCCTATAAGAACAGTAAGATGTTTTACTGGGTTATCTGCTGTTCAGCCAATAAAAAAAGATAAAAATGGCAGAGGAATTGGCTACGCATTAACGAAGAACAACCATCACATCGCTATTTATGAAGATATTGAAGGGAAGTTAATCGAACATTCTTGTACATTCTGGAATGCTGTAGAGAGAAAAAAATACAAAATTCCTTATGTAATAAAAGACACCCCCGAAATGTGGAATAGCATAATTGACAAAGATTTGCCAGAATCTTTTTTAAACAAATTACCTCCTGACAATTTAAAACTAAGGTTTAGTATGCAACAAAACGAAATGTTTATTCTTGGCATGACAAATGAAGATTTTGCAATAGCCATTAGCGAAAAAAACAAATCAGTGCTTAGTAATCATTTTTATTTAGTTTGGAGTATTGCTGAAGGCGATTATTGGTTTAGACATCATTTAGAAACGAAGAATTCAGAATTAAAAAAAATAAGTGGCGCAAAAGAGGGTAAGAGATATTATAGGCTAAGTTCCAAAGGACTTCTGGAGTTAAATCCAATTAAAGTTAGATTAAATCACTTAGGGGAAATAACGAAAATCGGAGAATAGTTTTAATTTTTTTATTTGCAAATAAAACAAACCAATTTCAAGAAATGTTATTTACATGCAATTTGCAATAGGACATCTCTACCACATTTTCAACCAGGGCAACAACCGGGGTAAGATATTTTTCAAAAAAGAGAATTATATTTTCTTTCTAAAAAAAATTGAAACTCATATTTTACCTTATGCCGATGTGCTGGCATACTGCCTGATGCCGAACCATTTTCACCTGTTGGTTCATGTTCATAATGTTGAAATCAATCTGAATACTCATTTGATGACTCAAAGTCATCTGATGAGTATGCCGGTTATTCAGAAAAAGCAAACCATGGTTGAATCCATTGCTATTATGCTTCGTTCATATACTCGTGCAATCAACAAGCAGGAAAACCGCAGCGGTTCATTATTCAGGCCGCGTACCAAATCCGAATGCCTGACAAAATCAGATAACATTTCACACTCATTTATAAACACTTCATACGGCACTATGATTAAAATTCCTAATCCCCAAAAAGAATACCTCAAAGTTTGTTTTGATTATATACATAATAATCCTGTAAAGGCAGGATTGGTAAACAATCCCGGTGATTGGGAATTTTCTTCTTATAAAGCTTATTATGGATCAGGTGACGGAACGTTAATTAACATAGCCAGGGCAAAGGAATTTGGGTTGTTGTAACGAGTTAGTTAGTGATAGGCTCACTTAAAGTGAGCCTATCACTAACTACGAAAAAAAAATTCATTTATGATAAAACGCACCTTATATTTTGGCAACTCTGCCTATTTGCATCTCGACAACAAACAGTTGATTGTCAAACTGCCGCAGGTGGAGAAAAATCAGGATATGCACGAGAACATCAAAAAAACGTTGGCCGCCAGCATCCCTATTGAAGATATTGGCGTGGTGATACTCGACGATAAACAGGTAACGATAACACAAGCGTTGATCAGCTCATTACTGGATAATAATGTGGCCCTGATCAGTTGTTCGGAAAATCACATGCCTGCCGGTTTGTTTTTGCCGCTTGATGTCAACAGCGTACAAAACGAACGCTACCGCACACAATTGGAGGCCAGTGTGCCGGTAAAAAAACAGTTATGGCAACAGACGGTGTCGGCCAAAATACGCAACCAGGCTGCTATGCTGAAAAAAAACGGCCAGGACCCGTCGTGGCTGCTGAAATGGGCTGCCGACGTGCGTTCGGGCGATCCCGACAATTACGAAGCTCAGGCCGCTGCCTATTACTGGCAGCATATTTTCCCCGAAAACCTCAATTTTAAAAGATCACGCGACGGCGAACCACCCAACAACCTGCTGAACTATGGCTATTCCATACTGCGCGCTGTGGTGGCCCGCGGGCTGGTGGCCACCGGACTGTTGCCCACCCTGGGTATACACCACGAAAATAAATATAACTCGTACTGCCTGGCCGATGACATTATGGAGCCATACCGGCCTTTTGTGGACAGCCTTGTATGCGAGATAATAAACAGCGGACTGGATTACACGGAACTCAACAAAGAGCTGAAACAAAAACTGCTGACAATTCCGGCCATGGATATCAGCATCGACGGCGAAAACAGCCCGCTGATGGTAGGACTTCAGCGCACCACGGCATCGTTGTATAAATGTTTTGAGGGCGAAACACGAAAAATAATATATCCTGAACTGATATAATGTTAAGCCATTTAAATCAATACCGTATCATGTGGGTTTTGGTATTTTTTGACCTTCCGGTGGTAACAAAAAAAGAACGTCAGGTGGCAGCACGATTCCGCAAAGATATCATGGCTGATGGCTTCGCGATGTTTCAGTTTTCAATTTATGTGCGGCATTGCGCCAGTGCCGAAAATGCAGAAGTGCATATAAAACGGGTAAAAAAACTCTTACCCGAACTGGGTCATATAGGCATATTGTGTATTACCGACAAACAATTCGGGAGTATGGAAATATATTTTGGCCGTAAACCGGCCGAAGCCACTCCCCCGCCCCAGCAATTGGAATTATTTTAGTGAGTGATAGCCTCACTTAAAGTGAGCCTATCACTAAAACCCAGAAAAGAAAAAATGCCTGTAGTTACTATCTGACTACAGACATTTCCCCATTTTTTTCCGATTGATAACACTATGTTTTCCTTGATATTATTGGTATTTCAGCAGGGTATGCTGTTATCAATACTTCAAAGATAAGAATTAGAGAGCAAATCACAAC
>JAGNBV010000113.1 GCA_018004645.1 Bacteroidales bacterium | reverse complement strand
TTTTGGAGGGGTTTATTTGACAAAAAAAATAACATAAACTAAGAAATATGCTTCGAAAGTTACTTATTACAGCGGCTGTACTCATCACAGCAAACATGATGGCATTCTCGCAATCAGGAACATTGAAGGGAAAAATCACGGATAAGGGCACCAACGAACCGATTCCATTTGCGAATATCATCATCGAACAGGGTGGCAAACAATCGGGTGGTACCACCTCGGATTTTGACGGCAATTTTACCATTAAGCCCATCCCCCCGGGAAAATACGACGTAAAAGCGACCTACGTGGGATATAAGCCAATTATGATTACTAACCTGGTGATAGTTGCTAATCAGATTACCTTCCAGGATGTGCAGATGGAATCTACGGCCATCAACATTGAAACTTTTGAAGTTGTTGACTATAAAGTTCCTTTGATTAGCAAAGACCAGACATCCTCCGGCGGAACCATGACCTCGGAAGAAATCTCCAAGATGCCCGGACGTTCGGCACAGGCTGTTGCCATCACCGTGGGCGGTGTGTTCTCGCAGGACGGATCCATGGGAAGCATCAGGGGCGCCCGTAGCGATGGTACCATTACCTACGTTGACGGTGTAAAAGTCCGTGGCTCTTCAGCTGTACCTAAGGCAGCCATCGAACAGGTTACCGTTATCACCGGCGGTACTCCCGCACAATACGGCGATGCTACCGGCGGTATCTTGTCTATCTCTACCAAAGGAGCCTCGCGCGAGTTTGGTATGGGATTCGAAGGAACCACTTCGCAATTTCTTGATAAATTCGGTTATAATATGCTCGCACTTAATGTGCAGGGACCATTGATCAAAGGACGCGACTCTACAAAAACCACAGCCTTGCTCGGCTATTTTATTGCTGCTGAATATACCTATCAAAAAGACCCACGGCCTTTTGAAACAGGTAACTGGAAAGCTCTGGACGACGTAGTCGAACGTCTCGAAAAAAATCCTCTGGTACCTACCGGAAAAGGACAGGGAACATATACCGCCGGCGAATTTTTGCGCAATGCTGACCTGGAAAATATCCCATATAAATTAAATGCTGCAAACAATGACCTCAACCTTTCAGGCAAAATCGACGTTCGTACTTCCAATACCACCAACCTGACCTTTGGCGGTACCTGGCAATCAAACTGGGGAAAAGAATATGTACGCGATTATTCATTGTTGAACTGGAAGAAAAATCCCGAAAACACATATAACTCATGGCGCGTTTACGGCCGTTTTACACAGCGCTTTAATACCGATGCCAACAGCAAGGCTACTATAAAAAATGTTTTCTATTCCATCCAGGGAGACTATTCAAAAACTACAAGCATAACCCAGGATCCTGAGTTTAAAGATGACCTTTTTAAATATGGTTATGTGGGAAAAATGAAAACATATAGCACCCGTTCTTACGAAAAAACATACATCGACAGTATCGGCAGTGAAGTTTATGTCCACAACGGATTTGCCGACACCCTGGTAACCTTCGAACAAACAGACATTAATCCCATCCTGTCAAATTATACTCAAAATTACTATGATTTATATGCCGGTGAACCTGATTTTCATTATAGAAACATGGACCAGATCCAGCTCGGAGGCGGCCTGATCAACGGCGTGTTCCTCGGACGCGACAATGTGTATGGTTTGTGGACCAATGTCGGGATACCTTATAATTATTATGGACGTTCCGAAGCTACCCAGTTTGGTATTACCGCCAACGCCTCGGCTGACATCGGAAACCATGCCATTCAACTGGGATTTTATTATGAACAACGTAACGACCGTTATATTACTTACAACCCCGTGGGATTATGGCAGTCATTGCGTCAGCAGGTCAACAAACACATCATTCAGTTAGACCTGAACAACCCGCACTTTGCCGAAGATGAAAACCATATTTTTATGGACACTATCTGGTACGACCGCCTGTATTCAGCCAGTGAACAATCATTGGTTGACTATAACCTGCGCCAGAAACTCGGACTGCAGGTCGATGGCACCGACTGGATTGATATCGACAGTTACGAACCTTCCACCTTTACCATTGATATGTTTAGCGCCGACGAACTATTGAACGGAGGTAATGCATATGTGGGTTACCGCGGATATGATCATACCGGTAAAAAAACCAAAGGCAGACCCAGCTTTGATGACTTCTTTACGAAAAAAGATGCCACCGGCAGGTTTACCCGTCCCATTGGCGCATTCGAACCTATTTACATAGCCGGTTATATCCAGGATAAGTTTGCTTTTAACGACCTTATTTTCAACGTAGGACTTCGTCTCGACCGTTACGATGCCAACCAAAAGGTTCTGAAAGACCCGTATTTGCTCTATGAAGCAAAAACTGTAAAGGAAGTAACCGATTTAGGTCCTCATCCTACCAATATGGGTGAAGATTATGTGGTGTATGTGGATAACGTAAAAAGTCCCTCCTCAATAAAAGGTTACCGTAGTGGAAGTACCTGGTACAATGCTGCCGGTACCGAAATCAGCGATCCTTCAGCTATTGAGACCTCATCGGGTATTGCCCCTTACCTGGTAAACCCCGATCAGAAAGAAGTTAACTCCAGTGCTTTTACCGATTATGATCCCCAGCTTAATTTCATGCCTCGTATCTCTTTCTCATTCCCAATTTCTGACGAAGCCCTGTTCTTTGCTCACTACGATGTGCTGACTCAGCGCCCCTCCGAAGGAAACGTGATGAATCCTACACAATATTTCTTTATTTACACCCAGGGGCAAAATGCTATCAGCAATCCTAACCTGAAATCTGAAAAAACAATTGACTATGAATTAGGATTCCAGCAAAAACTTAACAATTCTTCCTCTATTAAAATTTCGGCTTATTACCGCGAACAAAGAAACATGATTCAGGTGTACCGTTTTTCGGGAGCTTATCCTGTTTCATACATTTCTTATAATAATATTGACTTTGGTACTGTTCAGGGTTTTACCGGAACCTATGACCTCAGAAGAACCGGAAACATCTGGTTAAAAGCTTCTTATACTTTGCAGTTTGCTTCCGGAACCGGTTCAAACTCTGAATCAGGGTTGAACCTCATCCGCGCCAATCAGCCGAACCTGAGAACCATCACCCCTCTGGATTTCGACCGTCGTCATTCTATTTCTGCTGTTATTGACTATCGTTACGGCGAAGGAAAAGAATATAACGGACCGAAAATCACCAGAAAAATAAAAGGTACCGATAAAGTAAAAGTAATACAATTGCTGAAAAATACCGGACTCAATGTTTCTATCAATGGAGGTTCGGGTATTCCTTACAGCCGTTCCAGTACAGTGGTTGGTACCCAGGTAGGATCGGGAACCTATTCATTACTAGGACAGATAAACGGTTCGCGTATGCCCTGGCAGTTCAGGGTTGATGCCCGTCTGGATAAAGACATCATTATTAAGACCGGCAAAAAAGGCGAGAAAACCGGCAGACCTTTATTTATGAATATTTATTTGGAAGTATTAAATGTACTGAACAGCAAAAACGTGCTTTCTGTGTATCGTGCCACAGGTAACCCCGGCGACGACGGATACCTTACCTCAGCCGATTTCCAGGCACAGATACTCGCGCAAACCGATTCACAGGCTTATATCGATCAATATTCCATCAAGGTAAACAATCCTTATTATTATAGTTTGCCCCGCAGAATTCGTCTCGGACTTTCATTAGCTTTTTAACAAACAGGATGACAGAACATTTTAAAATCACAACCATGAAAAATATTTTTCGTTATTTATTTTTGACACTTTTTATAATCGGATTCTCAAAAACTAACTATGCCGATAAGTGGCCGGTTTTGAAATCCCAAAAAAGTGAAACAAGCACCAATGCGGAGGCCTGCCTTCCTGCATCTGCATCAACCGACCTGAATGTTAATAATGTCAGGGCCCGTATTAATACCGGCGGTGATATGTGGTGGGATTTGCAAAGTAACCCTGAATATTTTATTCCGGGAAATACTACCAAAACTGCTATGTTCTCGGCTGCTTTGTGGATTGGAGGTCTTGATGTCAATGGGCAGTTAAAACTCGCTGCCCAGCGCTACAGGGGAAACGGAAACGATTTCTGGACCGGCCCCCTCACCAAAGACGGTACAGCCTCAGTAGAAGCCGAAGTGTGCGATTATTACGATAAGCATTTTGTGATTACCCGCGCCGAAGTGGAAGAATTTATTGCAGCATGCGCCAGCAATGGTGGAACACCGCCCTCAAGCTATACCATTCCTGAATGTATTAAAACGTATCCGGCCCATCCTTATTTTACTTCAAGCGTACACAGCCATTTTTTAGCTCCTTTTATGGATGTGGACGGCGACCTGGAATATGTCCCTGAAAATGGCGACTATCCTTACTATGATTTTGACAATGCGCTCTGCCCGATTAATTATCCCTGCGGTTATCAGGCCCCCAAAACCATGGAAGGTAATGGAATCATGGCCGACCAGGTGCTGAAAGGTGATATGACACTGTGGTGGGTATTCAACGACAAAGGAAATATTCACACGGAAACAAAAGGTCAGGCAGTAGGTATGGAAATCAGGGCACAGGCTTTTGGTTTCTCTACCAATGATGAAATCAACAACATGACTTTTTACACCTACGAAATTATCAACCGCTCCACTTATCGTTTGACCGAAACTTATTTCAGCCAGTGGGTGGATACAGACTTGGGTGATGCTACCGATGATTATATCGGCTGCGATGTATTACGCGGACTCGGTTATTGCTACAACGGTGATGATATCGACGGTACAGGCCGTCCTCAGGATTATGGTATGCAGCCTCCCGCCGTTGGTGTTGACTTTTTCCAGGGACCCTATATCGATCCTGACGGACTTGACAATCCTGCCTATGACATTAACAATCCCCTGGTCAATTGCAACAATGCAATCAACGGTGTGAACTTTGGAAACTGTATTGTTGATGACGAACGTTTTGGTATGCGTCGTTTTGTTTATCACAACAATACCGGTGGTCTGGATGCTATCACCGACCCGGATGTGGCTCCTGAATATTACAACTTCTTAAGAGGTATCTGGAAAGACAACGAACGCATGAGTTATTGGGGTAACGGACATCCCAGTGCCGGCGGCACTGGCCCTGCATGCGACTTCATGTTCCCCGGAGATACCGATCCCTGTTTGTGGGGAACCGGTGGCGTGGCTCCCGGAGCTCCTTATCCTACTAATTACTGGACTGAACAACAAGCCGGCAACCTTCCTTACGACCGTCGTTTTATGCAGTCAGCCGGACCATTTACTCTTGAACCTGGCGCTGTAAATTACATTACCGTGGGTATTCCCTGGGCAAGAGCTACTTCGGGTGGTGCATGGGCTTCGGTGGAATTGCTGCGCACTGTGGACGACAAATGCCAGGCCTTGTTTGATAATTGCTTTAAAGTGCTTGATGGTCCTGATTCACCTGATTTAACCGTACAGGAACTCGACCGCGAACTCATACTTTATATTTCCAACAGAAAAGGACTATCTAACAATTATAATAATAGCCCTGAAGATTATATCGAAGTTGACAACAGTATTATTGTTGGAGATTCGGCATACCGTTTTGAAGGATACCAGATTTTCCAACTCGCTGATGCTTCCGTATCCATCACCGACCTGCACGATCCTGATAAGGCGCGTTTGGTGGCCCAGTGCGATGTTAAAAATGATATCTCCAAAATTGTTAACTATAACCTTTCGGAGGCTCTTGGCGGAAATGTACCTGTTATGGAGGTCAACGGTGCCAATACGGGTATTGTTCACTCTTTCCGTATTCTGGAAGATCAGTTTGCTTCTGGCGACAAACGGTTGGTAAACCATAAAAAATATTATTATCTCGCGATAGCTTATGCTTATAATAATTATAAAACTTACAGCCAGTCCAATTCAACCGATTACGACGGACAAAAACATCCCTACAAGGCTGGTCGTAAAGCAGCTGCAGGCTCGAATGTGGCCGTAACAGCCATGCCGCATATACCTTCGCCCGAAGCCGGCGGAACCATACAGCATGCCGAATATGGTGTTATGCCTCAGATAACACGTCTTGAAGGCAGCGGAAATGGCGGATTTGCCCTCGATTTTACCACAGAAACGCATGATAAAATTATGGACGGCTCACCCTATTTTGAACCGAATCTTACCTATGATTATAACAAGGGCCCAATAAACATTAAAGTAATAGATCCTTTGAATGTAACCCCGGGCAATTTTACCCTCAGTTTTATTCCTTCTGGCAGTGGAAGCATTGATACAGCCACCTGGGTACTCACCAATACAGCCACTGGCCAAACCTGGAATTCGGAAAGTACCATTACCGTTGGCTACGAACAATTGTTGGTTGATCTGGGACTTTCGATAAAAATTGAACAGGTTCACCTCGTCGATCCCACTAAGGCCATTTTAGGCTATGAAAATCAACTTATTGAAGCCACCATTGAATATGCCGACAGCTCCAAAAAATGGCTCACCGGTGTCGAAGATATTGATAATTACAAGCCTTTTAACTGGATTAGATCTGGCAATACTGTTGACCAAAATGATGCCAGCCTGAATGACTACGAAGTAAAATCATCGGGTGGATCTATAGTCGGCGATGCCTATGACCCGGATGAAAACTTTGAAAAAATTCTGGGAGGAACCTGGGCTCCTTATCGTATGTCTTCCAAATATGAGTATGGCCCCGCACTGGGCGATGCCGTAGTCATGGCTAAAAACAAACTGATAAATTTATACAGCATTGACCTTTACCTTACGCCCGACAGGTCAAAATGGACCCGTTGTCCCGTGCTGGAAATGTGTGAAAACGAAGGTTCATCGGCCTCGCCGCTTTCCGAAGGCCCTGTTAAGAAGTTTAATTTGAGAGCCGGACAGACAGATGGAGAAGTAGGTATGGGATGGTTCCCGGGTTATGCCATCAATGTGGAAACCGGTGAACGTCTCAATATGATGTTTGGGGAAGATTCCTGGTTGCAGAGCGAAAATGGCCGCGACATGATCTGGAATCCCACATCCAAGTATCAATCTGCCCTTGGTGATATTTTGATGGGTGGTAAACACTGGACATATATCATGGGTCATAAAGGTGATGCCTATAACAGTACTTACAACACTATCATGGAGTGCCCTCCTTATGATGGCGGAGCCTGGTTGAAGAGCATGTTTAACCTTTATTCTACTTTAAATAATGAAATGTTCAGACGTTGGGTATTTGAAGATGCTATGTGGGTAGGATGCCCGATGGTGCTCGAAAAATATCAGTTTACAGATCCTGCCAATATGCCGTGCGAAGTAAAAATACGAATCAGGGTGAGCAGGCCGTATCAAAGATATTATTCTTCGCCTAATACAGGCCCGGCCGCACCGCTAAATAATAATTATCCAATGTATTCATTCAATACGGAAAATATTGCTACTACTTATGGTAATGCTATGGCTGCCGAAGGTTCGCTCGACCTTATCAATGTGGTTCCAAATCCTTATTACGCATTCTCTGGTTATGAAACTACTCAGCTGGATAACAGGGTGAGGGTTACCAATCTGCCGCAAAAATGTGTGATTTCTATTTATACTGTTAGCGGAACATTGGTTCGTCAGTACTCCAAAGATGATGCAAGCTCTTATGTGGACTGGGATCTGAAGAACTATGCCGGTATTCCTATTGCAGGTGGTTTGTATCTTATACATGTTAAGGTGGATGGAGTAGGCGAAAAAGTTGTTAAGTGGTTTGGTTCTTTGCGTCCTATCGACTTAAACGCATTCTAATAGTCAACAAGTGTGTAATAATATAAAAGTATAATTATGAATAAGACTTTTAAAGTATTTTTAGCAATAATCCTGATCGGGTTGTTTGTTTTTCCGGTAACGGATCTTAAAGCTGGTAACGAAGACCGTGCCGGAGAATGCGGATCGCAGGAACTTTTGATTAATCCCTGGGCCAGAAGCTCCGGATGGGGTGGTGCCGGCGTGGCCTGTACCCGCGGCATAGAGGCTATGTATACCAACATTGCCGGTATGGCTTTTACTCCCAGAACGGAAATTGTGTTTGCGCACACCTTGTGGTTTGTTGGCACCGGCGTTAGTATCAACACTTTTGGGCTGTCGCAGAAAGTCGGCGAAACCAGTGTTATCGGCGTCGGCCTTATGGCGATGAGTTTCGGTGAAATTCCTATTACCACCGTTGACCTGCCCGAAGGTGGATCGGGAACCTATAACCCGACTTTGATGAATATCAATGTTTCCTACGCCAAAATGTTTTCGAACAGTAT
>JAGNBV010000112.1 GCA_018004645.1 Bacteroidales bacterium | reverse complement strand
TGCCAAAACACAAGACATTGGTCTGTGCTGTTATGGCCGCATTCAGTGCACCTGCTGGCTGTGTGATCACGGTAGTAGCTAAAGTAGAACACCCGTTGGCATCGGTAACGGTGACATTATAACTTCCAGCGACCAGTCCTGTAGCGGTGGCGGCTGTCTGTGCCGGGGTAGAACTCCATAAATAGGTATAGGGAGAAGTTCCAGCGTTTGCTGTAACCGTAGCTGATCCGGTGGCATTGCCAAAACACAAGACATTGGTCTGTGCCGTTATGGCAGCATTCAGCGCACCTGCGGGCTGTGTAATCACGGTGTTAGCTAAGGTAGAACACCCGTTGGCATCGGTAACGGTGACATTATAACTTCCGGCGACCAGTCCTGTAGCGGTGGCTGCAGTCTGTGCCGGTGTAGTACTCCATAAATAGGTATAGGGAGAAGTTCCGGCGTTGGCGGTAACCGTTGCTGACCCGGTGGCATTGCCAAAGCACAAGACATTGGTCTGTGCCGTTATGGCGGCATTCAGGGCACCTGCGGGCTGTGTGATCACGGTAGTAGCTAAGGTAGAACACCCGTTGGCATCGGTAACGGTGACATTATAACTTCCAGCGACCAGTCCTGTAGCGGTGGCGGCCGTCTGTGCCGGGGTAGTACTCCATAAATAGGTATAGGGAGAAGTTCCGGCGTTTGCTGTAACCGTAGCTGATCCGGTGGCATTGCCAAAACACAATACATTGGTCTGTGCCGTTATGGCGGCATTCAGTGCACCTGCGGGCTGTGTGATTACTGTTGAAGCTGTTGTTGAACATCCGTAGGCATCGGATACTGTGACGGTATATGTTCCTGGCACGAGGTCTACTGCCGTGCTGCTTGTCTGAGCATCAGGATCGTTCCATATATAATTGTAAGGGGAAGTGCCTCCGGTAACTATTGTTGCCGCTGAACCAGTCGAATCTCCGAAACAGGATACATTGGTTGGGGATATGGCAGTAATAGCGGGAACTTGATGACTTACGACAGGTACATTCAGAATGGTTTGAGGGCAGCCAGGAAACCTCGAATCCTGGACAACAAAAGAATAAGTTCCCGGTACTGAAGCAAAGTAGGTGTCATCATTGTCAATCACTGAGCCAGTTCCGTCGATGTTATCTGTCCAATACATGGTATAGGGGGGTAAGCCGTTAGCTATGCTTCCAGTTATACTAATACCGCTTTCATAAGCACAAAATTCAGCCGGATTTGGATTTGTTGATAAGCTGACATCGTCAAGAAAAAATACTCTGACAGTATCGCAGAAAATAACACCCTCCAGGCATCCTTCAATAGCCGATTCTCCGCATACCTGGTAATCTGCATAAGCAGGGTGGCCTGCCTGGGGAGTGACAACTAATGTTGAACACCCTGCAAGACAACTTAAATAGGAATTGTACAAACCATTTCCTGTAATATCGTTCCAGATTATTGTTGCCGGATCAAAGCCTGTTGCATTAACCGTTGCCGGACATCCAGCAGAGGCGTATTGATCGGGAGATACAAAGGGGGCTGAAATAGATGTTATGGAATAGATGTTTTCATTATTGCCTGGTTTGCAAAACGTGAGGTAATGTGGCCCAGGGGTGTTTAAACAAATGCCTGTCCCCATTGGCGTTGGAGGTCCGCAATTTATCTGATAATAAATCGCGCCCGGGGGTATAGCCCCGGAAGTAATGCTGAAAACTAACCCGACAGCGTTGGGATCAAGCATGATTTCAAACTCCAGACACCGGTCCGGGTTTAAAACTCCGCAACATTCCCCTTGTCTGATAAATGAAGGGGATGTCCATATTCCTCCGGGATTTCCAACCAGATTTACAGAATAGAAAGGAGTGTTTGTGGTACAATTACCGGATTGTGAATAGAGGTTGTCCGAATTAATAAATAAAGTAAGCAGACCAACTAACAAAAAAACCTGTAAGTGTTTATTGAACACAAACACATGATTTTTCCTGTGTTATGTTTTTGGATTTTTCTACGACTAAATCATTGGGGATATATGTTGTTTTCATAGGCTTCTGTAGTTGATGGTTTAGCGCAAAAATTTTATCTGCTTTTTTATTTATGTCATCTTTATTTGGTTGTCAGTTATTTTTTTTAAATATTGACAGGGTTATAATCAGGTGTTATGGGTTTTGTCGTTATTATTCTTATTTATGTCTTGAAATATTGTAGAATTGTTATTCTTTTTTGAAAAATGATTATTGAAATTCGTTTTTTTTCTTTAAAGCGCAAGTATAAACAATTTTCCTTAAAAAAGCAAGTTTTTATTAAAAAAAAGTTCAGCATAGCGGTCTAGTATTTTCATATATCGTTGAACTCAAGTCGTATATATTGAGTGGACATATGGGTCTTATCTGGCATATAAAAAGTGGTTCTATTCCGAAATCGGGAAATAATTCTTATCTTTGCATTCATGGATAGCATAAGACTCAATAAAGTTTCACGGCTGGTTCAGAAAGAACTGGCCGACATTTTTCTAAATCAGGCAAAAAAAATTGCTGGTAACGCAATGATTACTGTGACAGCTGTAAAGGTGACCAAAGATTTATCCTATGCCAGGGTCTTCCTTAGTCTTTTTGGTATCAAGGACAAAGCAGCACTAATGGTTTCCATCAGGGAAAGCAGCAAAGAAATCAGACGCGAACTGGGCAACAGGCTCAAACATCAGCTGCGCATCATTCCCGAACTGGATTTTATTCATGACGACTCGCTGGACTACATTGACCATATTGACGAACTGCTGAAACACTAGGTTGAACTTACCTGTTTACATAGCAAAGCGTTATCTTTTTGCGAAAAAATCGCACAATATTATTAATATTATTTCTGCTATTTCAGTTGGTGGAATTACCATTGGCACAGCAGCATTAATTATTGTCCTTTCTGTTTTCAATGGTTTTGAAAACATGGTGGTTACCATGTTCAATTCCTTTAACCCAGACCTGAAAGTGACTCCCGTCGTGGGAAAGACTTTTGATGAGCAGGAACTTGATAAAAAAAATATTTTAAATGTAGAGGGCATCAGTTGTGTTACCAAAGTCATTGAAGAAAATGCCCTTGTCAAATACCTTGATAAGCAATACATCTGTACCGTAAAAGGTGTGAGTGATGGTTTTTACCGCACCAGCAGGCTGGATTCCATGATTGTGCATGGAGATGCAATTCTTGAACGGGGTGAGCAAAATTTTGCCATCGTAGGAATGGGCGTTTCATATAATCTTGGCCTAAACCTAAATGACTATGAAAATCCGTTGTCGGTTTATGTGCCGCGTCGTTTCGAGGGGAGCCGCATAAACCCGGTAGAGGCTTTCAACCACCTGTTGATCCAACCCTCGGGTGTGTTTTCGGTACAGCAGGAATACGACCAAAAATACATAATTGTACCCCTGCGTTTTGCTGCAGAGCTCCTCGAATCTGAACACCAGTTATCTGCTCTGGAAATAAAAGTGGATCCTGCTGCCAGGCCCGACAGGGTTCAAAAACAACTGCAATCAATGCTGGGCGATGACTATGCTGTCAAAAACAAATACCAGCAGGAAGAACTGCTTTTTAAGATAATGAAATCAGAAAAACTCGCTGTGTTCATGATTCTTTCATTCATCCTGCTGATTGCTACATTTAACGTTATTGGCTCCCTGAGCATGCTCATCATCGATAAGCGCAAAGATATTGCTGTGCTTAAAAGCCTTGGCGCCGGCAACCAAACTATACGGAACATTTTCTTTACCGAGGGCATGATGATTTCTTTATCGGGGGCTTTGCTGGGGCTGGTTCTTGGCGGGGTGGTGTGTTGGATACAGCAAACCTTTGGAGTTATTACCATTTCTACCGGCGATACCTTTGTGATGGATGCTTATCCCATTCGGATACTGGCACTCGATTTTGTTTATGTGTTTCTGATAGTATGTATTATCGGCTTTATTGCCGCCTGGTATCCGGTAAAATACATTTCCAAAAAACACCTGGAACAACGCTTATCCTGATTTTTTTATCAGGCAACCTATAGCGCAGGAAGTTTTGAAAAATATTTTCCACTGTTTGCATTTTTTTCAAATCATGATTATATTTGTGTATGAAATTATTTGAATGATACCTGTCTGCACAAACATTTCCACATTTACAAATTCTGCTCGGGCTTCTTTTTATTTACTACGGTATTATTCGGAGGATATATGCATGAAATGTTTTTGAGAAAAGGGCTTGATTAATAATATTGTGTAATCAGAAATCATAAATCGAATAGCATATGGCAAAAAAAATACGGATTCTTTCTATTGACGGTGGAGGAATCAAGGGTATATTGCCCGGGATAATTCTTGAGTATATTGAAAATCAGTTAAGAAAGCAGGAAGGTGATGACAGACGACTTTCGGATTATTTCGACCTTATTGCGGGCACCAGCACGGGAGGTATCCTGACGAGTATTTATCTTACCCCCGGAGAGCACAGCCGTCCTAAATATACTGCCAGTGAAGCCGTTGACCTATACATAAAAAAAGGCCATGAGATTTTCGATATCGATTTCTGGCATAGGATACAAAGTCTGGGAGGATTGACTGAAGAAAAATTTCCGGTTGCCAACCTTGAAAAAAACCTTAAAACTTATTTAGGCAACACCAAACTCAGTGAGTTGTTAAAACCTTGTCTGATTACAGCTTACGAAATAACCAAAAGGGCAGCGTTTTTCTTCAACTCGGTGAACGGAAAAAAAAGCGACCTGGACGATTTTTATGTGAGAGATATATGCCGGACTACTTCGGCAGCTCCTACTTATTTTGAGACAGCCTCTATCAAATCGGTTTACGGAGCGCCCTATGCTATGATCGATGGCGGGGTTTTTGCCAATAATCCGGCACTTTGTGCCTATGCTGAGGCCAGAAAAATGAAATTCAGCGAAATTTTGAACGATGCAAAAAAGCCTGATTTACCTATGGCCAAAGACATGATTATAGTTTCTATTGGCACCGGGGCAAAAGGAAAACCTTATCTGTACAAAGATGCCAGAAAATGGGGTGCCGTGGGCTGGTTGCTGCCTATCATCGATATTCTCATGTCGGGTAACGCCGAAACGGTAAGTTATCAGTTGAAACAAATTTTCAAAACACTCCAAAAAGAAGAAGACCGCAATGATTATTACCGGCTCGAACCAGGTATCGGGGAGGCGAAATCAGCGATGGATTGTGCCGATGAGTATAATATCAAAAAATTGGTGGAATCCGGCAAGCGGTTTGTTACCGAGCATGAAGAAGAGCTGAACGGGATTGTGGCCAGGCTGATAGCCAATAAGTAGCAAATTCAAAAAAAACGGGCACGGCAAACTCAATTTCCGGCACGTATGGCTTCCACCGGATCGAGTTTGGAGGCCATATAGGCAGGAACATAGCCCGAAATCAACCCGATAAAGGCCGACACTGTTAATCCAAGAATGATATTATCTGCGGTAAGCATCAGTTCCATGTCGAAGGCTGCCGACACTATCAGTGTGCCGCCATATACCAGCAACAGTCCGAACAGGCCGCCGACTATACAAAGCATAATGGCTTCGAACAAAAATTCAAAAAGTATAAAATAATTTTTGGCTCCCAGCGACTTTTGTATCCCAATAATGTTGGTCCGTTCGCGCACCGATACAAACATAATATTGGCAATACCAAAACCCCCAACCAGCAGCGAAAACCCCCCGATAATCCATCCTGCAATGGAAATAACGTTGAAAATATTTTCGAAACCCTTCGTGAGCAAATCCGGCTCGTTAATAGAAAAGTCATCGTCGCTGCCCGGCTTAAGCTTGCGTATCGAACGCATAATACCCGTCAGTTCATCTTTGGCTTGTGCGTTGGAAATATTTGGTTTGGCTTTAACAATAAGTGTCGGGTCGTAATATTCGTTGTTGATGTCTATAATGTTTCGTGCGTAATTGATGGGTATCAATGCCTGATCGTCGGCGGTGTTGCCAAAGGTATCAGTGCCTTCCTTCTCAAAAACACCGATGACCTGAACCTTTCTGCCAAAAATCTTTACATCCTGGCCCAGGGGATCGGTATTGCCAAAAAGGTTTTCAGCCACATTGCTGCCGATGATAACCACCGGATGCCCACCGGCTGATTCCTGTGGGGTGAAATAACGTCCACTGCCCAGCTTGATGGTAAAAACCTTTTCGTAGTCGTGCGATGCACCCGCAATCATGATATTGTCAATGCTTTTGTCCTGGTGTTTGATGGTTTTGCTGGTAGAAATCATAAAAGTGGCCACTTCAATGCTGCTGGAACGTTTCACCAGCTCATTCATCTCGGAATACCTGGGTTGCGGCCGGTTAAAATATTTCCACCAGGGAAAATCCTGGCTGAAACTCCATGGCCATTTTTGAATAAAAAGCACATTGTTGCCCAGGGATTCAATGTTTTTCCGAATGGTAATTTCCATCGAATCCACCACCGTAAACACCGTTGTTACGGCAAAAATCCCTATTGTTATACCTAACAGCGACAAAAATGTTCTCAATTTATTTGCGATAATAGATTGAAAAGCAAACAAATAACTTTCGCGTAGCAGCCTTATAAAAAGTATCATTTTTTTTCGTTAAAAAAGTAACTATGTTTGCGTTTAATCGTTTAAATTGTAAATTTAATAAGATGGCCATTAGGCAAACATGCCATAAAATTACTAAATTGTTTGGGACCGGAAAAAAAACTATCGCTGAACAATGCAGAATTTTGCCTGGATACTGAAAACAGCCTAGAAAAATCAATCCATATTAATTTGACAGTAAAACAATTTTATTAACTAAATTTACCGACCTTTGCAGAAAAATTTACCTACCGGACCTATGATTAAGATTAACAGTGCCTTAGTTTCAGTATATCATAAAACAGGACTTGATGAGATTATCGGGAGTCTTAACGTTTTAGGCGTAAAGATTTATTCAACGGGAGGCACCCTTGATTATATCAGGAAGTATTGTCATGATGCAGTTTCTGTGGAATCGGTAACAGATTATCCGGCACTTTTTGGCGGGCGTGTAAAAACCCTGCATCCCAAGGTTATGGGTGGAATTCTTTACCAGCGAAACAACGCGCAGGATGTACAACAGGCAAAAGATTTTGCAATACCCTCCATTGATCTGGTCATCGTGGATTTGTATCCGTTTGAAAAAACACTTGCCGGGGGTGCTTCCGAAGAAGAAATCATTGAAAAAATTGATATCGGCGGCATTTCGCTGATTCGGGCCGCGGCAAAAAACTTCAATGATGTGGTTATTGTTCCTTCTGCTGACCTTTATGGCAAACTTGCACAATTGCTGAAAGAAAAAAATGGCTATACCTCTCTTGAGGATCGTAAATATTTTGCCGCTCAGGCCTTTAATGTGTCGTCGCATTATGATACGGCTATTTTTAACTATTTTAATGCCGCCGAAAAAATTCCTGTTTTCAAGCAGAGCTGTAGTCAATCAACCCTCCTGCGCTATGGGGAAAATCCTCACCAGCAGGGCATGTTCTTTGGCGACCTGAATGAAGTGTTCGAGCAGTTGCACGGAAAAAGCATTTCCTACAATAACCTTGTGGATATAGAAGCTGCCGTTAATCTTATGGCCGACTTTGAGGAGGCAACTTTTGCTATTTTAAAACATACCAATGTCTGCGGTCTGGCTTGCCGTGCACAACTGGCCGAAGCATGGAAAGATGCCCTGGCAGGAGACCCCGTGTCAGCCTATGGCGGAGTGCTGATAACCAACAGAACTGTTGACAAAGAAACGGCCACAGCCGTTAATGAGATATTTTTTGAGGTGCTGATTGCGCCGGATTATGTGCCGGAAGCTCTTGAAATCCTTTTTGCCAAAAAGAACAGGATCATCCTGAAACAAAAGAAGTTTGCGTTTGCGGCCCAACAATACAAATCCCTGCTGAACGGTGTCATCGTGCAGGACAAAGACCTGAAGACAGAAACCAGTGAGGATCTCCGGGTGGTTACCGATACCGCTCCGGCCGCCGCCGAAATCGATGACTTGTTGTTAGCAAACAAAATAGTAAAACACACCAAGTCCAACACAATTGTTTTGGTTAAAAACCGTCAGCTGTTGGGTAATGGTACCGGGCAGACTTCCCGGGTGGATGCCTTACGCCAGGCAATTATAAAAGCCCGTGAGTTTGGTAAAGACCTCAACAAGGCCGTGATGGCATCCGATGCTTTCTTTCCTTTTGCCGACTGTGTTGAGATTGCCGCACAGGCAGGAATCAGTGCCGTAATCCAGCCCGGAGGCTCGGTGCGGGATAGTGATTCCATAAGTTGCTGCAACCAACATAAAATAGCTATGGTTTTTACAGGATACAGACATTTTAAACATTAAAAAAATAAACCTTATATGGGATTGTTGTCATTATTTACTAAAGAAATCGCCGTTGA
>JAGNBV010000111.1 GCA_018004645.1 Bacteroidales bacterium | reverse complement strand
CTCAGGTTCGGGGCCGGGGTGGATAAAGGTTATCATTTCATAAAAATTATCAAGCCTCTGAAATACTATTTATTTTCTTTTGCATTAAAGGTTAAATCCCTGCTGACAGGAAAGAAATTCTATTTCATCAATACATCCGGGCTGGAAATAAAAAGATCAAAATGAAAAAAAATATTCTTCTCACTTTCGATTATGAGTTATTTCTGGGCAAAAGAAGCGGAACGGTTGACAATTGCCTGATACGCCCTACTAAGCGGGTACTTGAAATATTAAAAGCAAACAACGCCAAAGCAATTTTTTTTATAGACACCACCTATTTATACAGACTGGAAAAACTTTCCAAAACCAATTCGCTGGCTGCACAGGATTTCAATAAGATAAAAGAGCAACTGGTACAAATGGCAAAAGAAGGACACTATCTGTTTCACCATATACATCCGCATTGGCTCGATGCGGTATATATTGAAAATATCAGTCAATGGGATCTGTCCGAAATAAATCGTTTTACTATCCATGCCCTAAGCGATCCTGAAAAAGAAATATTATTCAAGTATTCTGATGATTTCCTCACAGAAATATACAATAAGGCACAATCAGCAAATAAATGCAACGGATTCAGAGCCGGAGGTTTGTATATAGAACCATTCAATTGTTTTAAACTTTTTTTCGAAAAGTACGGGATACACTTTGAGTTCAGTGTGGTACCGGGTGAGAAAAAATCCGGTGAAAAGTTATATTACGATTTTTCAAAATGTCCCTCCGATAAACCGTATTCATTTGATAACAATCTGAATATTGAAACTGTTAACGGGAAATTCCGTGAATATCCCATAACAAAAGTCCAAATCAGTGGTTTTACGAAAATTTTTAATGGAATTTATTACAGAGTTACTAAACGCTGCCTTAAAAACCAAATTTTCGGCGATGGATTATCCGTAGCATCATCCATGCGTAATACCGATAACGATCAATCAGAAAAAAAACTTCTTGCTTTTGAAACAGCCATAAGTATTGAAATGTTAACCTCCCCACTGCTATCATTGTACAAAAACACTATAAGACAAAAACACTATATACATTTTTTGTCGCACCCCAAACTTCAATCCGAAACAAGTATTCGAACCATGGATAGGTTGCTGCGTTTTTGCAATAAAAATTTTAAGTGTGAATACGACTTTGCAAGATTTGACCAGCTATGAAAAAAATCCTCATCATATCATATTTCTTTCCGCCCTCCACTTTCACGGGGAGTTTCAGGATCTTTTCATGGGCAAAATACCTGTCGCGCTTTGGCTGGTCCCCCATAGTGGTTACCCGCCGCTGGGACTTCCCTGTGAACGAATACAAAGATATGTCGGCCACCACCTCATCCGAAATCCTGCATCAGCAGTTCGAAGGCTATGAGGTTTATTCACTCCCATACAAGGGCAACCTGAGAGACCGCCTGCACGAAAAATACGGCGAAAGAAAAATGGTAACATTTCGCAAGATGCTGTCTTTTTTTGAAGTGATTGGTCAGAATTTTACAACACATGTGGTCCCGTTCAGAAATTTATATAAATTTTCGGACAGTCTTTTAAAAAAAGACCCCGACATCAAATGTATGATTACCTCCGGCAAGCCATACGTTTTATTTTCTTTTTGCCACAAACTGTCGAAAAAACATCACGTACCCTGGGTGGCCGACTACCGCGACGACTGGAGCACCAGCCAGTGGTTGACAAATCTATCGTTTCGCGACAAGTTAATCGCCAGGCTTGAAAAAAGAAGCGAGCTGAAATGGCTTGCCAACGCCAGCGGGTTTACCACCATTTCGCCGGCTTACGTTGACCTTATCACCGGGTTCATCAAAAAACCGGGGTTCTCTATCATGAACGGCTACGACCCCGATGATTATGCCGGCCTGCCCGAAACAACCGGTAATAAGACATTTACCATAATCTTCAACGGCACATTGTATGAATCTCAACCGGTGGAAATTTTCACCGAAGCGTTCCGGAAATTTGTTCACACGGCAGTCTCCAGGGGCAAGATAAAGCTGTTGTTCCTCGGGCTTGACTTTGAAAAACAACAGGCCGACCGTGTACGCGGGCTACTGCAGGGCTTAGAGCCCTATTACCAGATTACAGGCCGCGTGGAAAAGAAAAAAGCCCTCGAAATTATGTCGGCAGCCCATGTATTTCTGATGTTTTCGCATACCAATATCAAAGGTGTTACCTCCAGCAAAATATTCGACTATCTGGCCCTCGGGAAACCGGTGATACTAAGCCCTGGTGATAAAGAGATTTTGGAAGAAATCATCCACACCACACATTCGGGATTTGTATGTGAGAATTCTGAAAAAACTTTACTAATTTTGCAGGCTCTTTTTGACGAATACATTTCCACGGGGAAAATATCCGATCAAAGAGACATGAAGGCAATAACAAATTATTCGCGAATTAACCAGACAAAAAAACTGGCTGAAGCTTTAAACACACTGATATAAGGCAGGTAAATGGTCGTAGTAACTAAATACGATGTGACATATAAACAACAGGTACTCGACCTGCTATTACCTCTCTGGGGACACATGAGCCCTGAAAAGCGGGAGACCTATTTCAAATGGAAATACCTTGACAACCCATGGGCCAAAGATGTGTTATATTTTACAGCCATTGATGATGCCAGACAAAAAGTGGTCGGTGTGCTTGGTTTCCTGATAGTGCAATACCGCCTGAAGGGTCAGCCCGTGAATATTGCTACAATTTCGGATGGCGTGATACATCACGAATACCGAAGACAAGGCATTTACGACAAACTGATACGTTTCGGGATGGATTTTGTCCGCGAAAACCATGGCGTTTTTTTATGCAATGCATTGTCGGGGAATTATCCGGCAAACCAAGGATTGATAAAGCTTGGCAGCATTCCTGTGGCCGAAAAAAAAATCTTTTATAAGACCTCGCTCTGCGATCGCTTTAAACATCCCGGCAAACAGTATTCATTCATATGCACAAAAGAGCCAAGGCCGGAAGATATGGCCGGATTATGCAAAAAACTGCGAAACGAAAACGTATTAAGCCTTAACAAAACCAAGGAATACCTGGCCTGGCGTTATAATAACCCACACTCCCGTTATGGTTTTGCCTTTGTTTATAAAGACAATACTTTGGTGGCTTTCATTTCATATTACATCATATCAGGCTATAGATTTTTTATTTTGGATTATGCTTACACCGAACCGGAAATTTTCAGGTCGCTTGTAAAATTTCTTATAAAAAATGAAAAATGCCGGATGTTGCAGCTTTGGACCATTTCAAAAGACAGCCGGGAACTTGATTTTTTGCATGCTATCGGATTCAGACCTTATGTCACCCTGTTGCGATTATTAAAAAAAGAAATCCCCTCTCCTGTTTTGGTAAGACCCTGCATTCCTGAATATAAAGAAAGTGATTTTATGATTGACGGCATGGATGTGAGAAACGAGTTTAACTGGGAGTTTAATTTAATTTGTACCGATGGAATCTAAAACACAAATATTTTGTTTTCATCGTATCTCAGACGAAAATTCGCCTGCGTATCCGCCAATACCCATCAGAGTTTTTGATAAAATATTGTCATACATCAACAGGCATTACTTTGTTATTCCCCTTGAAGAGGTATTTCAAAAACATAATACCACTAAGACCAGGCTGATAATAACCTTTGACGATGCGTATTATGATTTTTATGAAAACGCACTCCCCTTGCTGAATAAGTATAAATTTCGCGCCACGCAGCACATTATCACGCAGTCGGCAGCAACCGGCGAAAGTTTCTGGACACAACGCCTGAACAAAATGACGGAAGCCTGCTTTCATAAAAAATTGCGGCTTGAAATACCTGAACTGGCAATAGACAAGATGCTTGCCAATGAAAAGGACGTGGAAAAAACGGCCCTTGACGTGTACCTCCGGCTACTGGGCAACACCAGCCGCGACGAAATTCTGAATAATCTGCAGACCAGGATGGGCGACGAAGTAACCTATACCCGCATGATGGGTTGGCGCGAACTGAATGAATGTGCAAAATCGGGCGTTACTATGGGCTCGCATACGCATAACCACGCCACCCTCACCAATTTGAACAATACCGACCTGAAATTTGAGCTTGAACACTCGCGAAATCTTATCAGACAGCAAATACCCTCGTCGGAATGCCTGTCACTAGCCTTTCCTAACGGAAAGTACAACGACCAGGTGGTAACTGCGGCCAAAGATGCGGGGTACCATTACCTGCTCAGCGCCGAACAGACAAATTTTGTTGGCAATAGCACGTCATCCGTGCTTCCAAGGTACTGCATTTATAATAAGGAATGGTGGAAAAATTACATTAAGCTGGTATTAATCAAACAAAAAAATTAATAATCCGCATAAATATAAGTTTATTATATTATAGTTTTAAAAAAACAAAATAGACGCAATAACTCAAAAGTAACAGACAAACACATACAAATTAATATAAGATAAACGGTTTTACTTAACTTTGCCGTCAAGAAAAATAGCGGCTTAATAACAGAAAAAGATGAAAATGACAAAAAATTCCACTGAGTTATCAAAAGAAGATTTCGAAAAAATAAACAAGCAATACCCAATAAAGATTTCAAAATATATTTCTGAGCAAATTCAGCGAAGCGAATTTATAGCAAAACAGTTTTTCCCCTCCCTGAATGAATTGAATCAAAATATCACCATAACAGAACCCTTCAAGGGCTTGCTGAAAACAGAAATAAAAACCTTCGAAAGGCTTTACGAAGACAGGGTGGTGCTTAAACTGACCAGCATATGTCCTTCGCATTGCCGCTTTTGTTATAGGCGGGGCTACGTTTTCGGCGATGAAAAAATGATAAACAAGGCAGAGTTAGACAAGGCAATTAATATAATAAAAGCTGACAACAGCATCCGCAGTGTATTGCTTACCGGGGGATTTCCGATTGTTCTGGGGGTTGAAAAAATCAAAAAAGTAATCTCTGAAGTAATAAAAATAGACCATATTAACCAGGTTTATTTTGCTTTAGGCCGGCCTATCATGGAGCCATCCATCATCAGCGACGACTTTGTAAAAATGATTACCGGCATCAACAACAAACTGGTAAACAAAAATATTGCCTGCACCGTACACATCAATCACCCCGATGAACTCACAAAAGAAGTAATAGCAGCACTGAAAAAACTGACACTGAAAGGCATTACAATCTGGAACCAGTCCACCTTGCTGAAAGGTGTCAACGACAACGAAAAAACTATTGCAGCCCTTAGCAGCGCACTGCGTTCAAACGGCATTATACCATATTACCTTATCCACGCGATGCCTATGACCGGGACCGCCCATTTCAGAACCTCGGTGGCCAAAGGCATAAAACTGATGCGATATATGGAACGGTTTTCTGGACATGAACGCCCGATTTATATAGTCATCCCCACCGCAGGTAAAGTACAGCTTTCGGGCGACAGCAAGCTGAAATATAAAACCGAAGATGGAAAAAAATATGTAGTTCTAACCATGCCTTATAAAGCCAAGGATTTTCTGAAAATAAACAATCTGACGGAACTGCCCGAACGGCATTATGTAAATAAAAAAGGTTTTGTGGTGGCCGAATATCTTGATGGTGAAGATTAAAATGTTATGGTAAACATTAAGGACACATACCGAATAGAAAAATTTACCCATCAGGACAATGAACAACTTGTTCTGCTGATGAAAAATTGCTTCAACCAGGAAGTGCCTGCTGAATATTTTGACTGGAAATATTTTAAAAACCCTGCCGGCGCCTCCATCGGTTTTGTAGCCAAAACTGCCAACAATGAAATCGTGGCCTTTGAAGGCCTAATGCCCGAAATCTACAGTTTAAACGGCGAACAAAGAATCGTGTTCCACTCTACCGACACCATGACACATTCGGAACACCGGGGAAAAGGCCTGTACACAAAAATTGCTAATGCCGGCTTTGACTACCTCCGCCAGGAAGGAAAACTTTTTGAATTGGGCTTTGGAGGTGCCATGTCAACACCGATTATTCAAAAGTTCGGTTGGAAAACTATATGCTTTATCCGTTTTTATTTCAAAACTTATTTTCAATCCTTTTTCAACAACTTATTCTTTTCAAAAAGGCTCAGAACAAAAGATTTTTACATTCAGAAAATTGACCACATTAGCGAAATAATGCCCGTGCTGAAGGCTTGCAAAACCACAGCAGTGCATAAAGTTATCTCCGAAGAAGTGTATTCATGGAAAATTGCCAATCCTCGCTTTAACTATCAGGTTTTTGGTATTTATGATACTCAAAAAAACATAAAAGGCTATGTTGTATTTTACATACAAAACAACAAAATCATGCTTTTCGATATGCGTTTTATGGAAAGTAAATCCATTTTTGAAAAAAAATTATTTCTATGGCTCGATCAACAGGTGGTAAAAAACAAATATACAGCCATAGTAACTTTCTCTCAGGAAAACGTCCCTTATTATAATCAGCTCAAAAAAAATGGATTTATAAATAATAAAATGGGCCTTGGTCCCCTGGGATACAATATTCCTTTTATGATTTATTGCGATGATGACACCTATGAAAAAATCAAGGATCCCAAATGCTGGGAAATAATACCCCTTTGTCATGACAGTTTTTAACAAAAACAGAATTCTTGACAACTTCAAAAATCGCACTCCGTTTTATTCAAAGAAATTAAATGGTATCGCCGACTTTACTGATGCACCCCTGACCAGCAAGCCAGAATTGCTTGCCTCCCAATTCAAACATCCTCCATTCGGCACCTTTACCGACAACCATGTTGTCATCAGCCAGATATACCGCACCAGCGGAACATCTTCCAACCCGCTCTTGCTGACCTTCAGCAAAAAAGATATAGATTTTATCACAGATATCGGCAATGAATGCCTTAGATATGCCGGCATGGGAAAGGCCGGCAACAACGAAATTGTTATTAATTGCCTGAACCTGTCCATGTGGGTTGGAGGGGTGCTGGATTCACAGTCGATTGGCAAAACCGGAGTGCAGGTAATAAATTTTGGCGCAGGAAACACCTCTGAATTGATAAGGCTTATCAAAGACCTGGGCACATCAGGTAAACGTAAAATTTCGCTGCACTGCACACCTTCTTATCTGCCCCATATCGAATCAAGGCTGGAAACTGAATATGGAATGTTGCCGCAGGATTTAAACGTCTATTCTTTTTACCTTGGCGGCGAATCGGGTATACAAAACAATTATTATCGCAAAACACTGATTGAAAAGTGGGGCTCAAAAATCATCAATGCAAATTACGGCATGAGCGAGATATGTTCAGCCCTGGCCTCTGCAAATGATGAAGAAAATGTGCTGCGTTTTGCCCCTATGTTCACACAAAAATATTTTATAGAACTGCGTAATTCAAAAGGGGAAATAAAACACTTTGAAAACCTGAAAGAAGGTGATGAGGGCGAAATGATTGTTACAACCCCCATAAAAGAAAGTCAGCCCTTGTTTCGCTACAACACGAGAGAAATTCTGCGCATTGTAAAAAAAGACCATAAAAACTTGTTTTTTGAAATTCTGGGCCGTACCGACGACATGCTAATTTACAAAGGCATCAACGTATTCCCTGAACAATTCCGTTCCATCATCAGCAAATTTAACGAACTGACAGGATTATACCAATTGCAGGTATGCAAACAAAATGACATTATCGAAAAAATAACCCTGATTTGCGAACAGCAAAAAGGAGAAAAAATCAATGAGATGGAACTGAAAAACAAGCTGTCTGTAAAAATAAAAAGCGAACTTTCCATTTTGCCGGCTATTGTTTTTACAAAAAAAATAACCATCGCGGGAAACAAAATAAGACTGATAGAATTCGTCTGATCGGTGTGCTTTATCAAGAGGGACAATCACTCTTCTTCTCTTTCTTCTTCCTCGTCCTCTTCTTTTTCAGGTAATTCCTGTGCTTTTTTGTATTGATTATATTTGTCGAGCATTATAAATACGCTGGCAGCAAAAAAAGGCATAGCGGGTATCCGGTACCTTACCAGAGCCCCAAAGTTGGCTGAAGCCATCCCCACCGCAAACATAAAAAAGATGGTAAAAATCATTGAAAACAACAAAATAGGGTCGGAAAAAATATATTGAAAAAACCTGATAACCTTTAGTTTTAATAAAAGCCATAGTGTCATCATCAGCAAGATAAAATTTTCCAGTCCTGAAATGAGCATAACCGGGTTTCGCGCCTCCCAGAGAAAAGGCCTGTACATCCCTGCAATGATGGCCATGGGAAAAATTTTCAACATACCTGAAAATGTTCCATCTATTGTTCCAATACTATAAGAATTTTCTCCGTATTGCTCCGAGCGGCTAAGGTCCTGCTGTATCGTCTGCGCCTGCTTTACAGCACTATCCACGTTGCCATAGCGTCCCATTTCACTCTCCAGCGAAGAAAATACAAACATAGTGATCCCAAACCCGATAATAATCATGGCCGGCATAGCAATAGAGGCCAGCACTTT
>JAGNBV010000110.1 GCA_018004645.1 Bacteroidales bacterium | reverse complement strand
TGTACCCCGGGCGGGACTTGAACCCGCACGACCGCAATGGTCACAGGATTTTAAGTCCTGCGTGTCTACCAGTTCCACCACCAGGGCAACAAAGAACGTTGTATATTCTAAAAAAAATCCTCTCTGCATCGAGAGGATCTATTCTGGAGCGGAAGACGGGACTCGAACCCGCGACCCCGACCTTGGCAAGGTCGTGCTCTACCAACTGAGCTACTTCCGCATTTGAGGGTGCAAATATACAAATTTTTTTTAAAACAAAATATTTTAAGTCTTTCTCTGATAATTTTTTTAATTTTATTCCTGATATTTTCCTGCCATGGCAAAACTTTTTATCGTCCCCACTCCTATCGGCAACCTCGAAGACATTACCCTCCGCGCACTCCGCATCCTGCAGGAAGCCGACACCATACTGGCTGAAGACACCCGTACCAGCGGCATCCTGCTGAAACACCACGGCATAGCCAACAAAATGTTGCCCTACCACCAGTTTAATGAACACCGCAGCTTGCAAAACCTGACAAAACGCATACAGGCAGGCGAAAACCTTGCAATGATTTCCGATGCCGGCACCCCGGGCATTTCCGATGCGGGATTCCTGCTTATCCGCGAATGTATCAGCCAGGGCATCGAGGTGGAATGCCTGCCCGGACCTACAGCTTTTGTCCCTGCACTGGTAATTTCGGGCCTCCCCTGCGACCGTTTTCATTTCGAGGGTTTCCTGCCTCACAAAAAAGGCCGCCAGACACGACTCTCCTGGCTCGCCCAATTGGAATCCACCCTAATACTTTACGAATCGCCGCACCGCCTGGTTAAAACCCTGCAACAATGCTGCGAATTTTTTGGCGAAGAAAGAAAAGCCGCCGTCATCAGGGAATTGAGCAAAATTCACGAAGAAGTGATACGCGGCAGCCTCAAAGAAATAGTTCTATCTTTGCAGGACAAGACCATCAAAGGAGAAATCGTTATTGTTGTTGCCGGAAAATAATACCATGCAGAAAAAAATTTTCATATCGCTGTTGCTTATCCTGATTGCTTTGGCCGGTACAGCGCAGGAAATTATTCCCCTGCAACGCGATATTGTTTTTTCCCTGGACAAATACCTCAACCGCAAAAACACCGGAGTGTTTACAGCCCTGAAACCTTATAATAAAACAGTGGTTGACCCGGTGGTTAAGGCCGATTCGGCTATTACCCCCGACTGCAAACCGGCAAAAGAAAAAGAACGCTGGGTGATGCGCAAGATTTTTCGCGAAGATTTATTTGTGATCAATTACCAGGATTTTCATTTGTACGTTAGCCCTCTCTTCAACTTCGGCTATGGCATGTCGCTGACCGAGAAGAAAAGTTTGTACTACAATACGCGCGGAGTGCAGCTCAAAGGAACGTTTGGTAAAAAAATTTATTTCATCACCAGTTATTATGAAACTCAGGCCAGGTTTCCCGATTACATCACCAACCACATTAAAACATTTGAAGTAGGGCCCGGCACCGGCAGGGTCAAAGATTACAAAACCGGCGGCTACGATTTCGGAACTCCCTACGCATTGATTTCATTCACTCCCGAACCTCACTGGAACATACAATTCGGGTTCGACAAAAATTTTATCGGCGATGGATACCGGTCGTTGCTCCTGTCCGACAACACCTACCAATACCCGTTTCTCAAGATTCACGTCAACTATGAATGGTTTTACTACCAGACGATTTTCACCGCATTTCAGAACCTCAACACAGCGGCGGTACTTAACGCTCCTTACGTTTGGTATCACGGGTACCAGACAAAACCGGGGTCCTTTAACTATGCTGGCTTCCGCATAGGCAAATCAGTGGAATTGGGGCTTTTTGAGGGAATAATATGGAGAGCCGCCGAAGGAAGCAGAAAATTCAACTGGAACAGCATAATTCCGGTAATTTTTGTTAACACAATACATTATTCACTTTTCGACCAAAACAACATTGTGGTAGGGCTCACAGCCAAATACAAACCGCTGAACACGCTCAACTTTTACGGCCAACTGATGATTGACAACCTCAAATTCAACAAATTGTTTAAAAGAGGCTACCAGAGCAATGCCGTAGGGTTTCAGCTGGGAGGAAAATGGTACAACATGTTCGGTATACAAAACTGGAACATCCAGGCGGAATACAACCAGGTGCGGCCTTTTGCTTATTCGTCGCCCAATCCACTACAGAGCTATACACACTACAACCAGGCGCTGGCGCACCCGCTGGGAGCCAATTTCAGGGAACTTATCGGGTTTATGAATTACCGCTGGCACAGGATTTATGCCGAAGCACAACTGGCTTATGCCATGACAGGCGTGGACACCGACACCACAAACTGGGGTCAAAACATCTTTCTTTCGCAAACCACCAACCAGCGCGGATACGATTCGCAAGGCAATTTTATCACGCAGGGACTCAAAACCGACATCCTCAACGCAGGAATAAGAGTCGGCTACCTGTTTAACCCGAAAACCAACCTGGTGGTGGAAGCCGGTTACAACATGCGTCGCTATAAAAACAGCGCCGACAACCTGCTTACACACTATTTTTATTTTGGACTCAAAACATCGCTGACTAACATTTACAACGACTTTTAACACCATTGAAAAATAAAATAACACATAGTATCCTTTTGTTGGCGGCCATGCTGCAATGCCTGTGCGGGTTTTCGCAACAATCGCATTACTATGGATTCTCGGGGATGCAGGAGGTGCTCAATGCCAGGCTGTATGCATACAAAGCACGTTTTCATCCCGATGTGCAGCCTTATTATCAAATGGAATTCGACAGCGTGGGGAATTTCGATAGCGTTTTCTATTATAAAATTCCCAAACAAACAAAGTTCTACAAAACTACGCTTACCGACAACCTCATAAAATATTACGACGGCGATGTGTTTATTGCAGCCGATCCCCTACTCGACGCGGTAGGAGGCTATGACATTTCGGGAAAGAAGGCGCTGTTTGAATCGGGTATTGGCGCACGACTTACTATCAGCCTGTACAAAAAAGTATATATTGGCGGGTCCATCATGTACAATCAGGCGTCATTCCCGCAATACATTGATGACAAGATAACATCGGGAAGGGCTGTCCCCGGGCATAACTACGCATACAAATCGGCTCTGGGCGGATACAACTATCTGGATTATGATTTTTATATAGCCTACAATTTTTATAAATATTTTACCCTGGAGGCAGGATTTGGAAAAAATTTCTGGGGCGATGGGTACCGTTCGCTTTTTTTGTCGGACGCAGCCTATAACTATCCGTATTTGAAATTAAGCACCAATGTCTGGAAAATAAAACTTGTCAATCTTTACACCAACTTTAAGGACATGACAGGCATTTATAATACCACCAAATGGAAAAACATGACCAACAAATTCGGGGCTTTTCATTACCTGAGCTGGGATATTTCCAGGCGTGTGAATTTAGGATTTTTCGAGTCTATCATCTGGCAAGCCAAGACCAGCGGAGGTTCGCGTGGTTTTGACATTGCGTATCTCAACCCGGTTATTTTTCTGCGCCCCATAGAATTTCAGCGGGGATCGCCCGACAATTCACTACTCGGGGTTAGCCTGCGGGTGAAGGTTGGAAAAAAGACTTCGTTATATGGGCAATTGCTCATCGATGATATTATCTTCGGTGAAGTAAAAAAAGGCATTATCAACCGGTTTAAACGCATCCGACATCCTGAGGACAACAGCCTGGTGTATGGTTTCTGGACCAACAAACAGGCATGGCAAATCGGCGTTCGCTCCTATGATATGTTCAAACTAAAAAACCTTTCGGCCCTGCTCGAATTTAATTTTGCCCGGCCTTATACCTATGCTCACCGCATCGTTACACAAAATTACGGCCATTACAACCAGCCCCTGGCACATCCCGGAGGCGCCAATTTTATGGAGGCCTCGGCGTTTCTGCGTTACAATTACCACCGCTGGTTTTTTGAACTACATGCCAATTATACCGTTACCGGGTTAGATTCCGTTAATTCTGATGTTGGCCAGGACATCTACAAGCCCGCCTGGGATGCCTACGATGCCTCGGTCGGCAATGTTGTGCTGAATCCATACTTCAATGAGATCGCACAAGGCATAAAAACGCGCATAGGCTATTATTCACTGAATGTTACATACCTGCTGAATCCCAAAAACAACATGCGTTTGGTGCTGAACTATTATTACCGCCATGCCTCCTCGAAACTCGCCAGCCAGTCAGCAAACGTTATCCAGCTGGGAATAAAAATGTCGGTACCCGACCGGCATTTCGATTATTAATGTTATATCGTTACGTTGGTTGATTTCTACCGCATTGCGAATAATGTGGCAGACTTCGGTGGAGATCAATAAACTTTTTCTTCAGCAGCCTGCAGAATTACGCCGTTATCGGTATCATACACGTAGGCAACCACCTTGCAGTGTTTGTCGTTCCAGGCTGGATCCAGAATTTTTTTATACGTGCGAACCACGGCCGAATCCATTGCTACGCCACCACTGGTAAGCACTTCGCCGAAACTGCCAACAAAAGCATCCCGCATCACATCCATAAAAACATAGTTTTCTATTTCCGGTGTAGTGCCCACGGTATTATTGTTATTCAACTGATACCCGGTAATGCTGTCTTCGGAGACAAACAGCGCAATTTTCAGGTTTTGAGTGTTGGCCGATAAAAATTTTGATTTCACGTGTGAACATAGTTTTCTGCTGGCCGAATCATAATTATTAATAATCTGCAAGGTCATCACGGGGCTCTGTGCCAAAACCTGTTCGGCTTTGGTCTGCCAGGTGGCCGGCGTTCCGTAAAAGACATTGCTACCGTCGAGTTTTTCGCGGTTAAACCCTGCACGGGGTTGGGATGGGCTTCCAAAGTATGCATACAACTCCTCGCCAAAAGTTCCCGGGCGCAAATCCAGGTCATAATTGCCGGGCTCGGGTTCTGACAGGCCACCGGAGTGTATGGCCAGGGCCACTACCCTGCTGCCATAGGCCTGTTGCTGGATCAGATGAATATAATGCGCCCCTGTCGGGCAATACACGCATTTATGACCGGTAAACTCTTCTATCAGCAAGGTTTTTTCAGGTGTGGCAATATCGGGAAATACAGGCACCGGACAATCAGAAACGTCGGTTACCACCATATACGGCGCATCCACTTTATCGCAAGAAAAAAATAATACTACTGAAGAGATCAGGAGTGCGCAAACAATAAAAAGTTTAGTTTTCATATTTTCAATTTTAAAAACTTGAAGTAATTGACAACATCAGGCCGTTGGCTGCTGGTACATACCTGCAGACCCCTCCCACGCACAAAATACCGGCCCGCTGACGGCCATAACTGAGCGCGATGCGTGTGGAGCCCACTGCAAAAGCCGCAGCCACATTATAATAATGAAGCCTTTTTTCGGCTATGCTATTGCCATAATTATACATATCGGAAACAGAAAAAAACCATTTAGGGGCTATGGTATATTCCACCAGGCCGAAAGCCCACGAACCTTCGCCCTGCTTGGTGTACATGTGCTGCAGCTCGGTGCGGATGGCATGTTTGTCATTGATAGAAAAGGTCATGTCAACAACCGCGGTGTGTGAATGAATATTGGGCATCTCATGGCCTTCTATGACAGTGGAATTATATTGTATATAAAAATAATCTACAATGAGTTTGAATGTTTTGGAAAACTTTTTCGAGAATTCGAAATTGAAATTTTCGTAGTAAGCATTTTTACCGATTTTAAAAAAATCCGACTTATAGCCCAGCGTGCCGGTAGAATCTATAGGAGTATTTTCGTCGATGGGTGCTTTATGTATTGCGTTATACCTCGAATAGGTCATTGCCAGTGTAGTTCCGTATTTGCCGCCCAGCTTCGATTTCTTTTTAAAAGTATAAATCCCTTGTGCCTGCATACCGAATTCTCCATTGGGTTGTGTGCCGTAAGTATAAATCGCAGGAAGGCTATAGGTGGTTTGTTTGGCCAGGGAAGGAATATAATTTATGTTGAGATCGTTGCCTTCGGCATTCCGGTCTGATTTAAAACTCATATTATCCGTACGAATGGCGGCAAGGTAAAAACCCATACCTTTCTTTGCATAGGTAAATTGAAGTAAGGTGGCATTGCCGGGCTTGTAGATACGATTGTTTATTGTGGAGGGGTCGTTGATTTTGTGTGCATATTCTCCATTAAACAAAAAATTCTTATAGCTCACCGAAGCCCTGCCGCCGTATGCTGCCACATTTTTCGGAAGTTTATACACGGGGTCGTCAGCCTCCTGGTACTTGCTCACGAAACTACCGCCAATACTTACCCTGAGCGCCTTATCATTAAGTTTCGTAAAAATATCATTAATGCTGAATTCGGCATCGGCGCCTCTCACCACGCCAGGGCCCCAGTCAAAGTAATAGCGTTGTTTGCCCCAAATACCTTTAATGGTGATACCTTTCCATGGGTTCACTTTTACATTGAGGCCGTCGAGCGAGTTGTCGAACCCCAGTGCGGGATCCTGCCAGGTACGGTACACAAGGCCGGAGCCAAACTGATCGTAAGAATTGCCCACGGTGATGGTAAATTTATCTTTTTCGAACGAAATAAAGCGATACGGAATGCCAATGCCTTTATAACGGGCATCGTAACCCTGAAGGGCATACAAGTAATTTTCAAAACGGAATCCCGCGGAAAACGGGCCATTGGTGTAATTGATATTCGCGAAGGCATTCATCAGCACTTTTTGAGGCACATCGGGAGCGCCAATCAAGGAATCTTTGTTATAATACATGCCATCGAACTGGAAATTTCCGCTGATCTGGCTGTTTCGTAAAAATTTTTCAAAACCTTGTGCCTGTGCGGAATTAAAAGTGAAAAAACCCAACACAATAAAGGTGAGGACAAAAATAAATTTGTATCTCATAAAAAAAATCTTAAAAATAATTGGTGATGGCTATTAGTGTGCATCCAGCGTTTCGCCTTTGGCAATTTTTCTGACAATGTTAATCAGCTCCAGTTCACTCCCCTGCGAAAAAGAGGTGTGTTGCCACACGATTTCGTTATTTCCGTTGATGACAAAAGTATGGGGAATGAGGTTAACATTCATGGCTCTTTTAAAGTCGCTGTTGATATCCAGGTACACTTCGTAATCCCAGTTTTTACCGTTGACCAGCGGACTTACATTGGCTGATGTTTTGGAGTCGTCAATGGAAATGGCAATCAGTTTTACACCGGTTTCTTCCTGCCAGTCCTGGTAAACATCGGCAATGGTGGTAAGTTCGTTGATACAGGGTTTACACCAGGTTGCCCAAAAACTGATAATGACCGGTTTGCCCTCGTTGGCAATGGCGGCAGTGTTAAATGTTTTGCCGTCAAGGGTTTTTAACTCGGTGGCGGGAATTTTTTTTAAACCCAGTGGATTGGCCGGTTGCTGTTCCTGGGCAAAAGCCATGGTTACACTAAACAGAAATATCAATGCAAAATTTACTGTTGTTTTCATAAGTTTATTATTAATGCACAAATTTACTTTAATTAAACAAAAACCAGGCTATTAAAATATTTTGTTAGTTAATTTAGTGTTAATGGTTGAAAACCCGCCTTTTTTGTATTATTTTTGTTAATTAGAATAAACAAATACTTTTCAACGTTAAATATAGAAAATACAAGGTACAAACAAAAATTTCCGCCATGAAAAAAACACTATTATTTACCCTCGGACTGCTCCTGGTTTTTTTATCGGGAAACGCTCAAAACCTGGTCATTTCCACCAGCGGACACAACCTTGTCAACGGTGATACGGTAACGGTGAGCGGCCCTTCGACTAATACCTTGCATGCTTTGGTTGATGTTACTAATAATGCTGCAACATCGCTTGCAGTGGTTTGCCGGCGTAAAGTTGTGCAATCCTTACCCGGTTCCTCCAATTCAATATGCTGGGGTGGCCAGTGCTGGCCGTCGAATGTGTCGCAGACTCCCGATTCCACGGTAATTGACGCCGGCACCACCACTTCGGAGTTTATGGGTGATTTCAGCCCAACAGGAGCCGAAGGAACTGCCATAATCCGTTATACCTTTTTCGACATGTTCAACACTTTTGATTCGGTATGCTTCGTTGCCAAGTTTATAAGTACCGGCAATTCAGCAGTGCATGAGTTGTCAAATTCGCTGTCTGTCAGTGGTATTTATCCCAATCCGTCAGATAAAGCAGGTTTTATCGATTACCGGTTACCGGAATCCGGCCTTACCGCTGAAATTATTATCAACGACATGATTGGCAACGAAGTAAGGGTTATCCCCGTGCAGGAAAAAGAAGGAAAAATTCGTATCGCCACCAACGATATGCCCGAAGGAGTTTACTTTTATTCTTTTGTCATCAATGGCAAAGTACATTACACCAAAAAACTGGTGGTTGCTCACTACTAAGATTTTATCAGGCATAAAAAAAGAGGCTGTCTCAAAAGGGCAGCCTCTTTAATTTATTGATTATCAACACGATAATGTTGATAAGTTTATCATAAAACTTTGACAATCAGCAACATAATATATTATCTTTGTATTATGAAAAA
>JAGNBV010000109.1 GCA_018004645.1 Bacteroidales bacterium | reverse complement strand
CTAAATCATCTTCTCAATTACTTTTTGTTCCGACACATAGAACAACCGCCAGGAAACGAGAAATAATATCAATGATAACAGCGAGGATAAGAGATAGCCATACCAGTGATCATATTTTCCGTAGATCATCGTATCGCGTACGGCCCCGATAAGATAGGTCAGGGGGTTCCATCTGATAATTTTCTGCAAAACAGGGTCAGCAACATTTGAAGAATATATGACCGGGGTTATATACATCAGCAAAGTCATCAGAAATGTGATCGCCTTTTGTATGTCAGTTGCCACCACGTTTATGATGGATGTTACCAGTCCGATAGCCGCACCCATCATCATCATTGGTATGATAAGCAGCGGGAACAATATGATCATCCAACTGGGAACAACGCCAAAAACCAATAAAATTACTATGGTCAGGATAAAAGAAATGGCAAAACCTGCAAATTGTTGAAGCAGTTGTTTTATAAGCAGTATATCGTGAGCAAAATTCACCTGCAAAATAAATCCGGAACCGGCTGTTAATGTTCCTGCTGCCCCTGTAAAGAAATTCATAAATAAAGCGAAGATCGAAGTGCTGAGTAATACATAAGCGGGGTAAGGGATGCCTACATCGCCGGGGTTAATGATGCCCGTTGCATTCATAATAACCCAGGAGATGATGCCCAGAATAGGGGTGAGAATGATCCAGCTCATTCCCAGGAAAGACTTTTTATAGGCCATTAAAAAATCACGTTTGAATAATTGAATGATCAAATCTTTCGAATTAGCAATGTTGCCGATAAGAACGATCCAGGTTTTTATCCAGTTTTGTTTTCCCCGCTGGTTGGGAAAGAAAATTACGGATGGCTTTTTTATATTACTGTCTTCCATTCAAAATGTTCAATTTGTTATATTTAACGGGTTTTATGAATCTGCAAAAATACACAAAAATCGGGATTTATTATTTGTTATGATGGTCAAATCTTTTTCTGAGGTGCCGGAAGAAATAATTTTTATTTGGAATAAAAAAAACGTAACTATACTCCCAATAGTATATGTTATAAGAACATCCCAAAGGGTTAGATATGCTTGTTATTCAGCATATTTTTTTGTCTCGCGGATTATAAGAGATTTCTTGTTATTCTGCCTGGTCTGGCGGATAGGTAGCACTTCCCTGCCTGTCACACTTCCCTGCCCTGGCTGCATGGCGCAGCCTGGCAGGCTGCCATCACTGCCGTGAGGCAGTCAAGGCAGGGACGCGATTTTCTTGTGTCTTATCCAAAAATTAGAATCCTGCCGGAAAATGGGCTCTGTGTGACGGAAAAAGTTGTAGTCAGTCAGAGTAGTAATTATGCTGCGCATAAGACTAACATTTAATGAACATTTGTACCTTTAAAGAGCAGAAGCACTGGCGCCATAGTAGTCGGCAACTAGTGTAAATTACCTGTGTCAGAGCTTTGTTTCAGAGCATAGAGTAAATAACATTGGTGATATCGTATGATATTCCCGCTTGGTAGCATATCAAATACAACTAATGTTCTGATGCCAGCACTCCTGCATTAACTTTAAAAAAACAAAACATGGGCAATTTAGAAAAAATTAATGACAATGCAGCAGGCATTGACATTGGCAGCGAAAAAATTTTTGTTGCCACAGACAAACAGCCGGTAAAAAGTTACCGTACATTTACAAACACCTTGCAATTGTGCGTGAAGGATTTGCAATCTCAAAACATCCGAACAGTAGCGATGGAAGCGACAGGTGTTTATTGGGTTACTATTTATGATATGCTTGAAAAGGCTGGTATGGATGTGTGGTTAGTAAATCCGGCAGACAGTAAAAATCTTCCAGGCCGTAAGACTGATGTACAGGACTGTCAGTGGATACAACAACTGCATAGTTATGGGTTATTAAGACGAAGTTTTATTCCCGATGAAACATTTCGTCAATTAAGAACTTATAACCGAATACGGGAGGATCATATCCAGATGGCGTCTTCACATGTGCAGCATATGCAAAAAGCGTTGATATCAATGAATATACGTTTACCAGAAGTAATCAGCCAGATACATGGTAAAAGTGGGATGCAGATGATTGAGGCAATTTTAGAAGGAAATACAGACACAAAGCATTTATTAAGTTTATGCGACGCCAGATTAAGAAAAAATAAAAGAGAAGAAATTCTACAAGCCCTTCAGGGTTTTTATAGCGAGGAGCATTTGTTTGAATTAAAACAGGCTTATGATGCTTATCATTTCTATCAATTTCAAATAGCGGAATGCGATAAAAAAATGGAAAAATTACTGGAAAAGATGTCATCAGAAAAGGAAATACATGATGAGGATATTTTGCTAAAAGCCAATAAAGAAACAAAACGCGTGCGTCATCATAACCCACAAATTAACAACCTACATTACAAATTAGTATGCATAACTAATGGCAGAGATGCGACAACATTGCCTGGATTCACAGATTACAATTATCTTCGGGTTTTATCTGAAATAGGAGATGATATTAGCAGATGGCCAACCGAAAAACATTTTACTTCATGGTTGGGATTAGCTCCCGGACAAAACCGTTCCGGAAAAATTAATAAAAGAGCAAAAAAACGGAGTTCAACAAGAGCGGGACAAATTTTTAAGCAAGCGGCACAAACACTACTAATAAGTAAACATATTGCATTGGGTGCTTTCGCAAAAAGAATAAAAGCAAAAAGAGGGCCTGCAATAGCGATAAAAGCAACAGCAAGAAAACTAGCTGTTATGTATTATAATTTGATGAAATACGGGGCAGATTATGTGGAAGAAGGAACAAAAAAATATGAAGAAAAATACAGAAATCAGCTTATTAAATTTATGCAGAAAAAAGCAATAGAGTTAGATTTACAATTAATTGAAATACAACATAATAATTAAAGATGTTCATTGGTAGCCGTTGTTCCAAAGGAATTTGTAATAGAAGTCAATCGGTGAACAACGTGTCGAAGACTGACTACGGGGAAAAAACCACGTTCCTGTCTGTCGTCGCACTTCCCTGCCCTGTCTGCATGGCGCAGCCTGGCAGGCTGCCATCACTGCCGTGAGGCAGTCAGGCAGGGACACGAAATTCATAGGTAATGCTAAAAAATAAGAATACGTTTGGAATTTTGGCTCTGTGTGACGACAATTTGGCTCTGTGTGACGGAAAATTCGACTTTGTGTGACATAAAAAAATCATGCGAAACTTAAGAGGTATAAAATTTTCTTCGGACTCAAACTCCCGATAAAAGTCGACAAAATTTATTTTTAATATTTTTATAACAGGGATAAACTTATTTCATTAGCCGGTTTTCACAATACCATGCGTATAGCATTTTCACCCCTTGTTCAATGTCGATTTTATGTTTCCAGCCCAGGGCATTGAGTTTTGTGGTGTCGGTGAGTTTGCGCAGGGTGCCGTCGGGTTTGTTGCTGTTAAAAAATAATTCGCCGGCAAAACCAATAGTTTCTTTTACCAGGTACGCCAGGTTTTTGATAGTTATTTCGTTGCCTGTGCCTATGTTGATGTGGGTTTTTTTTATCTTGTGCCGGGGGTTGACGAGGTCGGTAAAATTAACGTGTTCCATAATAAACACGCAGGCGTCGGCCATTTCTTCGCTCCACAAAAACTCCCGCAGTGGGGCTCCGCTGCCCCATATTTCGACGATAACAGTGTTGTTGGTATTTTTCGCGATGCCGAACTTTTTTAGTTTGGCTTCAATTTCTTCGCGTGTGGAGTTGCCGTCCACGCCTTCTATGGGGCTAGCCGACAAGTCGTCGCGGATGGACTGAAAATCGTTTTCTTCCAGGCATTTGCCGAGATGTATTTTGCGGATGAGTGCCGGCAGGACATGGCTTTTTTCCAGGTCGAAATTGTCGTTGGGCCCGTAAAGGTTGGTAGGCATTACACTCAGAAAATTGGTGTTGTATTGGATATTATAGCTTTCGCACATTTTTATTCCTGCAATTTTGGCGATAGCATAAGGCTCGTTGGCGTACTCAAGTTCACCGGTCAGCAGGTATTCTTCTTTCATGGGCTGCGGACATTGCCCGGGGTAGATACAGGTGCTTCCCAGAAACAGGAATTTTTTTACGCCGTGCAGGTACGCGTGATGGATCACGTTGTTTTGTATCATCAGGTTGTCGTAGATAAAATTTGCGCGGTAGGTGTTGTTGGCAATGATACCGCCAACTTTGGCAGCAGCCATAAAAATGTATTCGGTTTTTTCGTTTTCCAAAAAGCGGTTTAAAGCCTGAGGACCGCGCAGGCCAAGTTCTTATGCCTCGCGGCCTATGAGCTTAGTGTGTTCTTTTTGTTGGAGATTTTTGAATATGGCCGAACCCACAAGGTCTTTGTGCCCGGCGACATAGATTTTGCTGTTTTTTTCCATGTTACATCCTTTTTTTTGCTTTTTCAAAATCTGCCGACACCATAATCTTTATCAGGTCTTTAAAGGTGGTTTTAGGCGCCCATCCCAGGAGATTTTTTGCTTTTGAATAATCGCCTATCAGCAGATCTACTTCGGTAGGCCTGAAATAGCGGTGATCAATTCCAACAACTGGTTTGTCCGAAGATTTCAGGTGTCCTTTTTCTTCCGGGCCTTTTCCCCTCCATTCTATTTCTTCGCCCAAAACTTTAAAGGCTTCTTCCACAAACTCCCTCACGGTATGAGTTTCGTTGGTGGCCAGCACAAAATCTTCGGGTTTGTGGTGTTGCAATATCCGCCACATGCCTTCCACATATTCCGGCGCATAACCCCAGTCGCGCCGGGAATCGAGGTTGCCCAGCAACAACATGCCGTCTTTGCCGGCCATAATGTTGGCCACAGCCACGCTGATTTTTCGGGAAACAAAAGTTTTGCCGCGCCGTTCGCTTTCGTGATTGAAGAGAATACCGTTGCAGGCAAAAAGGTTGTATGCCTCGCGGTAGTTGACCACTATCCAGTAGGCATATAATTTGGCTACGGCATAAGGGCTTCGGGGATAAAAAGGTGTTTTTTCGTTTTGCGGCACGGCTTGTGCCAGGCCAAAAAGCTCGGAGGTAGAGGCCTGATAAAATTTTGATTTTATTCCCACATCCTTGATGGCATCCAGAAACCGCAATGCCCCTATGGCATCGGTTTCAGCAGTATATTCTGGCACTTCAAAAGATACCTGCACATGGCTTTGTGCCGCCAGATTGTAAATTTCGTCGGGCTGTGTTTTTTCGATAATACGGTTCAGGTTGGAAGAGTCGTTCATGTCACCATAATGTAAGAACAAGCGTTTGTTCAGTATGTTGGGATTATTGTATAAATGGTCTATCCTGAAGGTGTTGAATGAGCTGGAGCGTCTGATAATGCCGTGAATAGTATAGTCTTTTTCCAATAATAATTCGGTCAGGTAGCTGCCGTCCTGTCCTGTAATCCCTGAAATTAACGCGGTTTTCATATTGTTGTTTTCAAATGTAAAAGATCATTTATTACAAATATCCTGTGTTGATTTTGCCTCAGAGCCTTCTCCTGTGGTTAAATAAAGCACGTTCGGATAAAGTGGCAGAACCATTTGTTTGCCGGATTCAATATTTTGGGTAAAAGTACAAAGAAAAAATTTATCTCCGTAATATTCGGTTGAGATTGGACTTCTTAATGGAATGCCCTACCGGAATTAAAAAAATAAAATGTCAATATTAATTTTTTTTGGTCGTTCATCTCATTCTGCTATATTTGTATAAAAATCACCTCAATATGCGAAATCTGAAAATTATAGGATTATTTCTTTTGTTATTTTTTTCAATGTCAGGAACTAATATTGCACAAATATTAACGCCCGACCAAATACCCGGCTTGTCGTTATGGCTGAGATCGGATACCAATGTGGTATTAAATGGTGCAAATGTTACTCAGTGGAACGATTGCAGCGGAAATAACAATAATGCTTCACAAAGCATTGTTGTATCTCAGCCCATGCTGGTGTCAGATGCGTTGAACGGGCTGCCTGTAGTGAGGTTTGACGGGGTAAATGACTTTATCGGAGGGGATACGATACCGAATATTGATACGACGTCAATCAGCGTTTTTGTGGTTGCCAACGGAGCGCCAGGCGCCAGTGCAAATTTATATGGTATGTTTAACATCAACGCCTATACTAATGGTTTTTGTCTTGACAGGCAGGGATGGGATGGAAAATTATCCATATATAATAATGGGAATATTGTTTATACACCCAGTGGAACACTACCCAATGCTGGATACAATTACAAAATTTTAGAAGCGGTAAAAAAATATAATATTGAAACGGAATTATTTATTAATGGAAATTCACAGGCCAGTTCTACCAACTCCTTATTGAACGGGCCGTTTACCAATGCTGATTATGTGATTGGACATTCACAAACATCATACGGAGAATATTTTAAGGGCGAAATAGCAGAAATACTGGTATATAAAAAATCGCTAAATGCTGTTGATCGTCAATCTGTTGAAAACTATCTCAGGATGAAATATGCCCGAAAAATTGACTTAGGGCCAGATATCGCTGCTTATGGTTTTCATCCGTTAACCTTAAATGCGCACAGCGGCTTTACGAATTACCTCTGGAATGACGGCAGCACGGATTCTACGTTAAGTGCGATTACAAACGGGACTTATTGGGTTCAGGCAAGCGATATTTTCGGATATCCGACTTCAGATACCGTCCATATTACTTATCCCAATACCCGGCTGAACTATCAGAACGACACCCTTATCTGTTTCGGGTCTGATTTGTTTTTACAGTCATTGATTACGAATAAAAGTAATTATGCTTTTCTCTGGTCTAATGGGTCAACGGACACCGTAATCAACGTCAGCGCCGGCGGCAGTTACTGGGTAAAGATCACCGACACCCTGGGCTATTTTGCTTATTCCGATACCGTACAAGTTGCGATAGACTCATTTGCCCTGCATATCAATTTGGGTAATGACACGTCTTTTTGTTCGGGAAATTTTCTGGGGATACAACCGCCCTTGGGTAATTCCGGGAGTCCGGTTTATACCTGGCCGGACGGTTCGCACGACACCACCCTTGTTGTTACGGCAAGCGGAAGTTATCATGTAAGCGTTACCAACCAGTCGGGATGCACCGGTACGGACACAGTACATGTTACCATAACAGGGACAGCACCCACCACCTTATTTGATGCCGACACTGTTTGTTTTGGAGACAATACTGTGTTTGCCGATCTGTCCACCGTTCAGCCGGGAGACACCCTTGTAACATGGCACTGGCAGTTTACGGCAAATGACACATCGAATCTTCAGAACCCAATATTTGCATTTCCCGCATACGGCATACACAGTGTAACACTTACGGCTTATACTACGGCGGGCTGTGCAAAATCATACACAAAAAATGTATTGGTTTATCCCGTTCCTGTTCCGGCATTTAGCGCGGATATATCCTGTATTAACAACCCTCTTCAGTTTGCCGATACGTCTTCTGTAGTGCCGGGAGATACCATAACATCATGGGACTGGGACTTTGGCGATAGTTCGCCCCATTCCAATATGCAACACCCTGTTCATGTTTATATGCAGGTAGGGAACTACCCGGTCACGCTTATTGTTCAGACACAAAATGGCTGTCAGCGGTCTGTTACGGACAGCATAGAGGTTGTTTCCTTTTCCGCCCTGCCTGCGGTGCCACAGAGCCTTTCCCCTGCCAATAGCGCCATCGTCAGCGACACCGGCATTAACTTCAGTTGGGCGCCTTCACAGAACAGCGTACGGTATAAAATAATCATTGCCTCAGATGCCGCATTTAGCAACCTGCTTGCAGACAGCATTGTTTATTCTCCGGGTTTTTATTGGGCCTTCAGCGCTGCCAACCAGGCCTATTACTGGAAAGTCATAGCGTATAATATTTGCTCAGACTCTGTGGTAACACCAATCCATGCATTTGAAATCTTTTATCCGGGCTTGATATCCGGGTTATCATTATGGTTGAAAGCTGATGCGGGGCCCTTACTCAATGGCTCCAATGTTTTTCAGTGGAATGACTATAGCGGGAACAGCAATAATGCCGTACAAAGCATCGTTGTATCTCAGCCCATGCTGGTGTCAGATGCGTTGAACGGGCTGCCTGTAGTGAGGTTTGACGGGGTAAATGACTTTATCGGAGGGGATACGATACCGAATATTGATACGACGTCAATCAGCGTTTTTGTGGTTGCCAACGGAGCGCCAGGCGCCAGTGCAAATTTATATGGTATGTTTAACATCAACGCCTATACTAATGGTTTTTGTCTTGACAGGCAGGGATGGGATGGAAAATTATCCATATATAATAATGGGAATATTGTTTATACACCCAGTGGAACACTACCCAATGCTGGATACAATTACAAAATTTTAGAAGCGGTAAAAAAATATAATATTGAAACGGAATTATTTATTAATGGAAATTCACAGGCCAGTTCTACCAACTCCTTATTGAACGGGCCGTTTACCAATGCTGATTATGTGATTGGATATTCACAGGGGTGGGCATATTTATACGGAGACATCGCGGAAATACTGGTATATAAACAAGCATTGAGCACTACGGACCGACAAGATATTGAGGATTATCTATGGAATAAATATGCCGCACCTCCGGTTGAATTAGGCCCAGATATAAGTATTGCCTATGGAATGTGCGATGTAATATTTGATGCGGGCGGCCGTTATAATAACTTTCTTTGGTCCACAGGAGATACTACTCAGA
>JAGNBV010000017.1 GCA_018004645.1 Bacteroidales bacterium | reverse complement strand
TGAGCCACCGTCCGCCGAGGCTGAAGCACACCGCCAAAACGTCACCAATAATATTACGACAGTTGTATATGAAAATACCTGACGACATAGAAGCAAATTTCATACTACGGAACAACACTCCGGTGGACGACTTTTTGGGACTAACACCGACAGAAATTCATCATTTACTTTACGACACTTTTGGCGACAAATCCCCTGTTCAATTTCGTAACGACATTGATGAGAAAACACTTGACCAAATTCCGCTTTTTAGAATAGTTGAAGAATATCTAAAAATCATTCAGCGTGACAAACATATCAAGTTGACACCACTCGGAGCATTGCCGAAAAAAGTAATGGCTGAACTTTACGATAAAAGATTTTTGCTTGAAGAACTTGTAGAGAACGGCATATCAAAACTTTGGCGAGAAGAAGACAGTGTTTCCATCAGAAGTGCGAGACTGACAGCAGAACTTGCAGGACTTGTGAAAAAAGTGTCAGGCAAACTAACATTGACAAAGACTGCAACAAAACTCCTTGAGACAAACAACCGCTTACAAATATTCAGACAGTTTTTTCAAGCGTTTACAAACAAATTTCTTTGGAGTTATAATGACGGCTATCCTGAGCAACCAATCGGACAACTCGGTTGGGCATTTTCACTTATTATGCTTGACAAATTTGGCGACCAACCGAAGACAGTAGACTTCTATGCAAAAAAGTATTTGACAGCATTTCCAATGTTTCTAAAGTTTTTCAGACCCGACTATTCAACTCCTGAAGAACAGTTTTATAGATGTTATGGCGTTCGGACTTTTGACAGGTTTTTTCTATGGTTTGGTTTTGTAACAGTTGACAAACAGAAAAAATATTTAGATTTAGAAACTGATAAATTTAAACGAACAGACTTGGTGAAAAGTATTTTCAAAATTGACGACCAATGACAACAGACAGAGAAAGAATTACAGCCACTAACACATAGAGTGATAGCCGAAAAGCCCCTCTGCCGCCTTTCGATTGAAACAGCAGGCCCCAACATCAACTTAATTTCTAACATGTAATTATTGACAATAAATATTTGGTGTTTGTTTTAATTATCGCAATCCGATACTTTTGTACCCTAAAGTATGGGAATGAAAAACGTAAAAGTATTTAATGGCTTAATTGGGTTCGAGAAGAAGGTTAAAAGGTGCAACTGGCTCTATTCATTTATCGTTTGTGCATGTTTTTTGCCGTTTGTGTCTCCGGCCATTGCATTATGCATTGGGTTAGTGCTTTCAATTATCGGAATAAGACATGAAAATATCCACAAGTACACGTCAAAAATCCTTCAGGCTTCCATTGTTTTAATGGGTTTTGGAATGAGTTTGAGTGCTGTAATTTCAGCCTCAAAAAGCGGTTTTTTTGTAACCATAGTATCTGTAATTATAGTGATGACACTTGGTATCTTGCTTGGAAAACTCCTTAAGGTGGAGAAAAATATCTCACTCCTTATTTCTTCCGGAACAGCAATTTGTGGAGGAAGTGCCATTGCCGCAATTGCCCCAATTCTTAATAGTAAAAGCTATCAAACTTCATTTGCACTTATCGTGGTTTTTGTGCTAAATGCTGTTGCACTGTTTTTATTCCCATTTATCGGGCATAAATTAGGGCTCAGTCAGGAAACATTTGGAAACTGGGCTGCCATAGCCATTCACGACACCAGTTCGGTGGTTGGTGCAGGGGCAATTTACGGCGAAAAAGCATTGCAGGTGGCTACCACTGTAAAACTTATCCGGGCTTTGTGGATTATCCCATTATCATTGGTGATTGCATTTATGAATAAAGGCGGTGAAAAAAAATCAATTAAATTCCCCTGGTTTATTTTGTTTTTCGTGCTTGCCATTGTATTTGCCAATATATTCCCCGACTATAAAACAAGTTACGAACATTTTAGCTGGTTAGGCAAACGCGGGATGGTAATTGCATTGTTCCTGATTGGCTCAAATATCACCATAAGTGACATAAAAAAAACAGGCCCAAAAAGTTTTGCATTCGGAATTATTTTATGGGCTGTGATTGCTATTGGCTCATTGTTTTTTTTAACACGATAAGCGATGTCAAAAACTTAGGCAGTATTAATTATTACATTTTTCGAGCCTAATAAAAGGGATTACGGGCTTAGGTTTTACCCTTGTTACATTTGCACTGCTCCTAATATGTTATGCGCCAAAAGAAATTATTCCAATTTTAATGATTTATAACCTGATTGCTTCGGTGATGCTTGTTCTGTAAAAAAAGAAAATTAACCCCTCGACAAACAATTATTTTATTTGATTTCTACCGGTGGTTTTTCTGCGATTGCCGGAGTTTTTGCATTAAGTTCAACTGATGGAAAATGGTTAATTGGCTTTTTAGGATTACTTTTTATTGTTCTTACAATCTATTCATTGGCAAGGAATCAGCACTATCGCTACAAACAAATTTTTAATCGCAACCTTTGTTATTCCAAGTGTTTCAACATTTTTACAAGCTGCTCGCCCCTGCCAATTTTATAACCACACGAAAAATCAAGGATTTGGCCGTTTTTGTCAACAACTACAAAAACCGGATAGTTGTTTTTAAACGAATACTTCAGATTTTTTTCGGCATGTGTAAGAAGACCGTATTTGTCCATCCCGAAAACCGACTGTGCGGGCAGGCCCGGAAATGTGGATTCATTTAGGACATTGCCGGTTTTTTCTTCGGGCAACAAGAACAGTAGGCTGCCTCCCCATTGTTCAAATGCACTGCGAAGCATCTTGAAATCAGCCATAGTGTGTTTGGTGGGCTCGCGGTCGGGGTCGAGCCAGCCGATAATGAGGCCTTTCTGATTACCCAGCTTTTCCAGGGTTTCGGTATTTATACCGGAGAAATTTTCAAAAACACTGCTAAGTGGCAAATAGCCCAAACTTTGCGGTTTTTCTTCCTGCTGAACAAAGTTTAGTTCTATGGATTTTTGTTCGCGCAAGCCAAGTTGAAAAAAATGCAGGTTTGTATTCACACTACCGTCTTTGTTGCGTATGCCCGTAACCACCATATAATAACCGGCATCCAGAGCAAGCGTGGCGGGAAACACATCGAACAAAGGGCTTTCTTCATAATCAAGAGAACGGTAAACCCCATTTTCAAAACGAGCTATGGTAAAATGCGTGTAATACAGCGGCTTGAAGTCAATGGCCGAATTATCCACAGTGAGTGTCAGATCTGCCTTAGGATTGCTTACAATGTCGTTTTTTTCAAAATACACCTGGTTCCACTGGTTGTTGAAAATATATTCCGGGCATTTGGTGGCTGAGTTTATCCGTGCAGGGATGCCGAAACTGCGGCAAAGCGCCACAAAGTAGATATCGCGTGAGGCCGCATCAGCCATTTTCAACTGGTGGGTACCCATGGGTTTCAGGGGATTCCTGGAATAATTGGCGGTGGCTGAAACAGCGATGTTTTCTTTTACATAACTCGCGACTAATGCTGGATCGGTCTGCATTTCCGCGATGGTGTTTTTTTCAAATTCCCGTTGAAAGTATTTTTTATAAGCGGACAATAGTTCTCCTGATATCCGCGGGTTCAGCACATAGCTGTAGTATTGATCAGGAGTTATATTATTCGCCCGGGCAAACGTCGTATCCGGATGTTGCAGATGGTCTAGAAGAACTTCGTGCGGGGTGTCGCGCAGGTCTTTTTCCGAGATGCCGCCAAGTATTTGTAAGGTGTAGGTTTTATTGAGGGCTGCTCCTGCCTGAATAAATGTCATGATTTCCTTCCAGTTGCCACGGCTTTGCTTCAAAAAAAACCATACCGAATCGGTGTTGAGCCGGAGACTTTGTGCAAAGCGGCAACTTGTAACAGAATCGATAAACCCGGCTTCGAAAGCGGCCCTGATTTTATCCTCCTTTTGCAGGCGTTTTTCATTCTCTTTTTTCCCTTTAGCTTCGGCCACATTGGGTTGCCTTTCAATAGGTGGAACCATGGTGAAATTCACCACATCGTTTTCAACAGCGGATTTATTCAGTACCACGACAGCCGTATCGGTCTTTCCTACGGAAACTTGTATATAGCCGAAAGTATCACCTTTGTATGCCCAGATAAGCAGATCGCCCAGGCCGGTTGTTAGAAAGGCAAGTCCCTGATCGTCGGTATTTTTTTTTGCCAGCGGATAAAACTCCGCATAGTTATACAGTTGAAACTCCACCACAGCACCGGCAACAGCCCGGGAATTTGTATCCACCGTTTTCACAAACAGTTTTTTTGCAGGGGCATAGTTTTCTATCAGATTAATCTGAGTAAATTGATCATCACTTTTGAGGGATTCTTCGGCAGCCCGGTACTTTCCGAATACGGTGGTGTTGCAGAGCATGGCTCTCAGCACGGGAGCCGCAAACCAGGCAATATCGAGGTCGGGTTCGGGTTCGCAGGCGCCCAGAAAATGCCATTTTCCATCCACCCACACTTCCACCCAGGCGTGGTTGTCGTCGCAATGTGCCCAGCGCGGTGTGTACACCTGCCGTGCCGGAATGCCTACCGCTCGAAAAGCGGTCACTGCCAGCGTGGATTCTTCGCCGCAGCGTCCGTAGGCCGTCCGTATAGTGCTCAGGGGGGCGCTGGTGCGGCCATCAGTAGGCTTATAGCTCACTTTCTCGTGGCACCAGTGGTTCACTTCCAATGCCGCATCATGCATGGAAAGATTTTTTATGCGGTCTTTCAATTCGCCGAAAATTACCGTGCGCGCCGAATCGAGGTTTTCGTTGTTGACCCGGTAAGGCAGCACAAAATGCCTGAAAATGTCGTCGGAAATTTTGTCTCCCCAACTGAACGTCTTTTTGGCCAGCAGCGACATGCGTACCTGCCCCAGAAAAAAATTTCCGTCATAATCGGCCAAATCACTCAACGGCATATACGCATAAAGAAATTTCAAGGCTTCCTCTTCTTCCAGTGACAGATTATTATCAAATACTTTAAACAATTGCGCGGCCCTGCCCCGGGCAATCAGTTGTTGTTTCACGAAATCTTTTTCCACCTGTCCGCGGTATGCAGTGTCATTAATAAAATGCCGCGATCTGTCCTGTCCCATGACCATTAGGACACAAAACAATGCAGCAATGGACAACAGTAATTTTTTTCCCATAATCAACAATCTACTTTATTAATAACATCAAGCATTTTCCTGACGGCACAGGCATTCGTCACTGTATGACAGTAATCCAGGTCAAAGGAAGAAAATCTGATGAGCCAGATCATCTTGCTGTATACGGAGGCTGAGCAGGAAGCGTGAATTTCTTTTACACCGGTGTCGGACACTATTTCCGCAACATTTTGTGGATTAATGCCTCTTCCGGCCATTATGGCTATCCTGCCGTTGGCCTGTTCTACCAGTTTCCTAATGAACTCCTTGCCTTTCACTGCTTTTTCATTCAAACCGGAAGTCAATACGCGTTGGGCTCCGGTTTTTATTACATCTTCCAGTGCCGAGTTGGGATCCATTACCCTGTCGAAAGCCCGGTGAAATGTTGATTGCATAGGTTTTGCCAGGCATACCAGTTCGGAACACCGGTCAACATCAATACCTGCTTCAGGGTTTAATATTCCAAAGACAACACCTGCAGCCCCAAGGTTTTTTGCAAATTTGATATCTTCCTTCATTACATTAAACTCATTGCGGCTGTAAAGAAAATCACCGGCCCGCGGCCTAATCAGCACAAAGACAGGAATATCCACCAATGATAAAACTGATTTTATCGTACCTGCAGAGGGTGTAAGACCGCCGGAGTTAAGACTGGAACAGAGTTCAATACGGTGGGCGCCTCCATCCCTGGCAGCCAGGGCCGAAGACAGCGAATTGGCACAAACTTCAAAAACAATTTTCGGCATAACAAAGCAATGTTAAATGGAGCGAAAAAAAAACGGGATTACAGAAAAAAGACTATTTCTTATTCTTATTTTCGGAGATGAGATCCATTATATTTGAAAAGCCTTTTTTCTCTTTAAACTTCATAAAAATAGTATCATTATCCACGCGAGACCTTTCGGCAAAGCCGAGGGAGGCAGCCTTTTTGAGTTGCTCCAAGGTTTGATCGGCATCGTTTTTTCGTGCGGCGAGTTGCGCTTTCATAAATGCCGGTTCGGGATTGTCGCTGTCTACAATAGAATAAATTTCAATGTAATGTTCCGCATCAACAAATTTATTTTGGTTATACAGCGAAGAACTTGCCGAAAAAGCCGAAAGACTGAGGTATTCAAGCACCCTTTTTACAATATGTTTTTCATCTTCATTCCGCGACATGGCAATGAATTTGTTCAGGTAGGCCACTTCATTTTTCCACCAGGCAGCACTTTCAGTTCTTATTTTTGGGCCATATTTCTGCTGCATGGCAAGTTCTTTTTTCAGATTGAGGATGGCGTTGTCGATTGCGCTTTTTACCGCGGCATTGTCCTGAAGTTTTTTGAGCGACTCTTCCAGGGCGGCAATATCTGCCAATCCTTTAAAATAGGTAACCATCTTTTTTGTCAGCAAATATTCCTTGTACTTGCTACCGGATTTCTTTACTTCGTCGAGTTGCCCGGTGTATTCCAACAGTTTATTGTTAATATAGTCTTTATCTTCGGGCTTTTTCTTATCTCTCATGGCATGAAGCTCCATCCAGGTGAAAGCTTCGGAAAGCACTTCTTTAGGCGGCCATGCATGGGTTCCTTCAAAAACAACCAGTTGGTGACGGATATTGTTTTTTTCGAGTGCACCATCAAGGTTGACCATTTCGGCATAATTCATATCGTCGCTGCCTGCAAACCCTATATAATCAAATTTGGTTTTTATAGCTTCTTTTAGCTGCGGCAACCCTGCCGAACAGCCAATCACGCTTGAAATACCTCCTTTGAGGATGGCAATGGAACTGGCCACACGCGAACCTCCCGAAAAGCCACAGGTGTAAATCCTTGCGGAATCCACCGACAAACGTTCCGTAACATCGGCGAGCAATACATCATAATGGTCAGCAATAATATCCCAGGCCAGGCCGTTTTTCGACACATTCGATCCAACCAGGATATATCCGAGTTTTTCGGCATCATCCATGAGTATTTCCACCGGTGTAACCCCATTGCCCGACGGATCGAAACAAAATATAACCGGGTATTTTTTGTCCTCCGAATAAGTGGAAGGGATATAGGCCGCATAATTCAGCGTCCGGTTTTTCAGGCATTTTACCTTGGAGATTATTTTACCTTTTTCGAGCGCCTGTTCCTCTGCCCGGTTGTTTTTTTTGTTTCCCGAACACGAAAACATCAGGGTGCACATTGCAACCATTCCATAAATCAAGAAATTTTTCATAGCTGAAATTATTATAAAACAAAAATAAACCAAAAGTTTATGAGTTGTTGTTAAGCGAAATATTATTTTTGTAAAATCTTATGAAAGCACTCAAAACAAATATTGCCAACATCGTTACGAGCATGAACCTTCTATGCGGTAGTCTGGCAATTTATTTTCTCTTCAGGGATGAGTTCATGCTGGCTGTATATCTTATTCTGGCCGCAGCCGTTTTTGATTTTGCAGATGGTTTTGTTGCCCGTTTGCTCAAGGTAAAATCGGAATTGGGCAAACAGCTCGACTCGCTCTCTGATGTTATCTCTTTTGGGCTGGCTCCGGGCGTAGCCATGTTTCTGATGCTTGAACGGGGGCTTGATTTCTGGCCGACGGGTTTGCCCGGCCAGGTGGCTTTTTGCGCCTTTCTTATTCCCATATTCTCGGCCTGGCGGCTGGCAAAATTCAATATAGACGAACGCCAGACAGATCGTTTTATCGGGTTACCCACCCCGGCCAATGCACTGCTGATTTTCGGCCTGGTACCCCTGAGCCTGGGCCTGGGATTTCCCTCATGGCTGCCGTTGCCCGAAGGCATACAGTATTACATTATCCACCCGGCCTTACTCATTCCTATTTCGCTGGTTTTTTCTTACCTCCTGGTATCGCCGCTTCCGCTTATTGCCATGAAATTTAAAACATTCGCCTGGAAAGAAAACCGCATCCGTTATATTTTCATCCTGTTGTCGCTGATAGCTGTTTTACTCTTTTTCTTTGCTGCTGTGCCTATTATTATAATTTTGTATATTATTTTATCGATAATTGATTTATTTATAAAAAGAAAAAAATAAACACCATGAAATTCTTAGCAGAAATTAATATCATGCCATTAAAGGAATTGCTCGATCCGCAAGGCAAAGCCGTCATATCCGGACTAAAAAATATGGGCATTACCGAAATTACGGATGTGCGAATAGGAAAACACATTTCGGTGGAAATTGAAGCCAAAGACGAAAAAACCGCCAGGGTAAAACTCGAAAAGGCCTGTAAGGAATTGTTATCCAACCCTATAATGGAAAGCTTTTCATACGAAATAAAAACTCAGAAATAACAATAAAATATACCCATGAGAAATTTTTTCAAAGTCAGTGTACTGATTTTAGTGGTGCTATTGTGCACCGGTGGCGTTCATGCCCAAAAAGTATTTTCCTGTGATTATAAAAGCGACGCCAAAGTAAAAGTTTTTGTTGCAGATTATAAAAGCGATGCCGACCTGGTGGTTTACAAATGCTCTTATAAAAGTGACGCCACAGGCAACCAGGGGTTATGGTATTTTTGTGATTATAAGAGTGATGCCGATGTTACCATATTTTTTTGCGATTATAAAAGCGATGCCGACCTGGTAATCTATTTTGCTGATTATAAAAGTGATGCGGGCTGGAAAAACAGCAGCAAAAAACACCTGTTGTACTAAATATTAACATAAAAATGTTAGTAAATTTGCTAATTGAAAAAAAATTAGTACATTTGCACCCCAATTTTGAGAGAAACAAGGTTTAGTTACTGTAATTCAAATAAATGATGGATACTATTAGTTATAAAACACGTTCTGCCAACAACGAAATCATTGTAAAAGACTGGTTGCTTATTGATGCAGAAAAAGAAATTGTAGGAAGACTGGCAAGCAAAGTGGCTATTTTGCTCAGAGGCAAAAACAAAACTTATTACACTCCCAACCTCAACTGCGGAGATAATGTAATAATCATCAATGCTGAAAAAGTTCAGTTTACCGGCAAAAAACTCACCGACAAGATGTATGTAAGACATACCGGATACCCTGGCGGACAGCGTCTGACCACGCCCCGGCAATATCTTGCCAAAAAACCGGAAAAAATTCTTGAACTGGCTATCAGAGGCATGCTGCCAAAAAACAAACTGGGAGACGATATGTACAAACACCTTTTTGTTTATGCAGGCTCCGAACACCCGCACGAAGCACAAAAACCGAATAAAATTAATATTAATACCATTAAATAATTTATGGAAGTAATTCACACCATCGGAAGAAGAAAAACAGCCGTTGCCCGCATTTATGTAAAAGAAGGTAAAGGCGAGATTGTTGTTAACAGCAAAGATTTTAAAGAATACTTTCCAACACCCACATTGCAATATGTGGTAAAACAGCCCTTGGAACTGACAAATTCTTCAGAAAAATATGATATAAAAGCCAATATCGACGGCGGCGGCTTCAACGGACAAGCTGAAGCATTATCCCTGGCCATTTCACGCGCTTTATGCGAGATTGACGCAGAACACCGCCCGGTATTAAAACCCAAAATGCTCCTCAGAAGAGACCCGAGAATGGTTGAACGTAAGAAACCCGGACAGAAAAAAGCAAGAAAAAGATTCCAGTTCAGCAAACGTTAACATTCCGTTTTGTTTAGTATCTAAATTGCCAAGACTATCGTTTTGCGATACTACTTGGCAATTGACTTAAAAAAAGTAAACAAGAAAGTAAACATAACCTAAATTAAAATTCATGAATCAATTAAAATTTGAAGACCTCCTCGATGCCGGAGTACATTTCGGACATCTGAAAAGAAAATGGAATCCCGCCATGGCACCATACATTTTTATGGAACGCAACGGGATACACATTATCGACCTTTACAAAACCGTAGCCAAGGCCGATGAAGCCGCATTAGCTCTCAAACAGATCGCCAAATCAGGCAAAAAAATCCTGTTTGTTGCCACCAAAAAACAAGCTAAAGAAATCGTCGGCGAACTCGTGAGAAGCGTGAATATGCCTTACGTAACTGAACGCTGGCCGGGCGGTATGCTTACCAACTTTGCCACCATCCGCAAAGCTGTAAGGAAAATGGCCTCCATCGACAAAATGAAAAACGATGACACTTTCGTGAAAATCTCAAAACGCGAACGCCTGCAGATCATCCGCGAACGTGCCAAACTCGAAAAGAACTTAGGTAGCATCGCCGACCTTACCCGCCTGCCTTCTGCCTTATTCATCGTGGACATCCTGAAAGAAAAAATCGCAGTCAACGAAGCCAAAAAACTGAATATCCCCACCTTCGCCATTGTGGATACCAATTCCAATCCCAACGAAGTTGATTACGCTATTCCCGCCAACGATGACGCTTCAAAATCTATAGCTATCATTCTTGGACACATGGTGAAAGCTATCGAAGAAGGCCTTGCCGAACGCAAAATAGCTAAAGATGTTCAGGACAGAGAAGACGAAGAAGATAACGAAGATATCCTGATCGAAAAAGCCAGCCTCAAATCAATTGAAGAACAAGAAGAGGAAGAAGAAGCCAAATCTTTGAAAAAAGCTGCAGCAAAAAAAGAACTGTCAGCAAAAATCAAAGATACTGACATCGCCGGAGAAACCGAGGAAGACGAAGATAAAAAAGCACGCAAACCTGTTGCAGTAAAAAAACCTGTCGCAGGCAAAAAAACCATAACTAAAAAATAAACATTAACCTAATTATCCCAATACTAAAATGGCAAATATAACTGCAGCCGAAGTAAACAAATTAAGGCAAATGACCGGCGCCGGCATGATGGATTGTAAACACGCCCTGGTAGAATGCGACGGAGATTACGAAAAAGCTATTGATTACCTGCGCAAAAAAGGACAAAAAGTAGCCAACAAACGCGCCGACCGCGAAACTTCCGAAGGCCTGGTTATAGCCCTGGCTACCGAAGACAAAAAGTTTGGAACCATCACCATGTTGAACTGCGAAACCGACTTTGTCGCCAAAAACCAGGAATTTATCGACCTCGCCAACGCCATAGCTTCCCTTACCCTGACTAACAGACCCAAATCGTTGGAAGAACTGAAAAACCTGACTCTCAACAACCGCAGCGTAGCAGAACATGTGAGCGACTATATGGGAAAAACAGGCGAAAAAATCGGACTCAATGAATACCAGTTTATCGAAGCTCCCAGAGTGTTCGTATATAATCATATGGGCAACAAATTAGCTTCTATGCTGGGCTTCAGCAAATCCGAAGGTAAAGACATTGACCAGTGCGGAAAAGATGTCGCCATGCAGATTGCCGCTATGAGCCCTGTAGCTATTGACAAGGACAGCGTGGATCAGACAACGATAGACAGAGAAATAGAAATCGGAAAAGAACAGGCCCGCGCCGAAGGAAAACCTGAAGATATGCTCGAAAAAATCGCCATCGGAAAACTCAATAAATTCTTTAAAGACAACACCCTTGTCAACCAGGAATTTATTAAAGACAGCAAAAAAACCGTGGGACAATACCTTTCCGAATGTGACAAAGACTTGAAAATTACTGAATTTAAAAGAGTTTCAGTGAAAAACTAATCTTTTATCACACAAATAAAAAAAAGAGAGGCCGCAGGTTCTCTCTTTTTTTTTATTTTTGCCCTAATAAAAATTTTCTCATGAAATATAAAAGAATTCTGCTGAAACTGAGTGGTGAAGCCCTGATGGGCAATAAAGAATATGGGTTTGACTCCGATCGCATTGACTTGTATGCCAATGAAATAAAAAAAATCTACGACCTCCATATTCAGATCGCCATTGTGATTGGCGGAGGCAATATTTTCAGAGGCCTGAAAGGCAACACCTTTGGCATTGAACGGGTGCAGGGAGATTATATGGGCATGCTGGCTACGGTTATCAACGGCCTGGCGCTTCAGGCAGCCCTGGAAAACAAAGACATAAAATGCAAAATACTCTCGGGTGTACAGGTAAATCCCGTATGTGAACTGACCAGCGGAAGAAAAGCCATACAGCATCTTGAAAAAGGAGAAATCGTGATTATCTCGGGAGGTACCGGCAATCCCTTTTTTACAACAGATACCGCCGCAGTGCTGCGGGCATTGGAAATCAAGGCCGACATCATTCTGAAAGGTACCCGCGTTGATGGCATCTATACCGACGACCCCGAAAAAAATCCCGAAGCGAAAAAATTTAACACCCTTACCTTTGACGAGGCCTACGATAAAAATTTGAAAATCATGGACATGACGGCATTTACCCTATGCAAAGATAACAATATGCCCGTAGTGGTTTTTAATATGAACGAGGAAGGGAACCTGCAAAAAATAGTTACAGGAGGAACGATAGGCACGCTGGTAACAAATTAATTTTCAAAACAGTCAATAATAAAAAAAACAAATATGTCTGAAGAATTAGATTTTCTGATAGAAGAAACCAACGAAAGTATGCAAAATGCACTGGTACACCTGGAACGCGAATTTCAAAAAATCCGTACAGGAAAAGCCAGCACACAAATGCTCGAAGGGATAAAAATTGAATATTACGGCGCCGTGACGCCCCTGGAGCAGCTATCCAACATCAATACCCCTGATCCTAAACAAATTATTATTCAGCCATGGGACAAAAACACCCTGCCCCTGATAGAAAAAGCCATCATGGCCGCCAATCTTGGATTCAACCCCAAAAATGACGGGGAAGTGTTGCGTATTGTGGTGCCACCTCTTACTGAAGAACGCCGCAAAGAACTCGTTAAAAAAGCCCGCATCGAAGCGGAAAATGCCAAGGTTTCCATCCGGAACATCCGCAGAAATTCAAATGATGCAGCAAAAAAACTTGAAAAAGAAGGTGTGCCCGAAGACTTGGTGAAAAAAGCCCAGAACGACATACAGGAAATGACCGACAATTTCATTATAAAAACAGACAAATTGCTGGCTCAAAAAGAAAAAGACATCATGACGGTATAATACACCGCCTCAGGATTTATTTAAGAAAAAGCGGATTTTCTATTAATTTTTTTATTCCTTCATCAATAGAAAGCATTGGCCGGCCCAGCAACTTTCGCATCTTGGTGGTATCGGGCAGACGCCGGTGCATATCACCCTCTTCCAAAGGCGGTTTATAAACTATCTTCGACTGGGAATTGGTCAGACTTATGATTTTATTTGCCAGGTCAAGGATAGAAATTTCATTATCGTTGCCAATGTTGATAATATCGTTGACCGTAACATTTTTAACAGCCGAATTTACAAAACTGGCATAGCAGGCATCCACATTGTCGTTGATATAACAAAAAGTTCTCGACTGGCTGCCGTCGCCATATATGGTGATATTCTGATTTTTCAACGCCAGCGCCATAAAGCGCGACATTACAAAATCACGGCTTTGCTTGGGCCCATAGGTATTGAAAAACCTGAAAATGGTATAGTCCAGGCCATACTCTTTATGATAAGATTTCAGATAGGCTTCCCCGATGTTTTTAACCACAGCATAAGGTACCCGCGAGTTTAAAGGCGTGGTCAGCTCGTTTTGCGGCAACTCTACCGGCTCGCCGTAAACCTCCGAAGAAGAAGAAAAATAAACCCGTTTGACATGAGAGTTCTTACTCAGATTTAAAATGTTGGAGATACCTTTTATATCATTCAAAACCTTCACAGGAAACAACTGCGTACGCTGTACCCCAACCACGGCGGCATAATGAAAAACATAATCGAAAGGAAAAGACAGCATCACGGCAGAAATATCACGGTAATCGTTGACATTGCATTTGATAAAACGCCAGTTTTTATGCTGAGCCGATGGCAGTTTAGACACGTCGCCCGTTGTGAGGTCGTCCACAATAACAACAAAATTTTCGGGGTCGCTGATCATTTTTTCGGCCAGACAGCTTCCGATAAATCCTGCCCCGCCGGTAATCAATATTGTTCTCATAATTGTTTTTGTTCTAATATTTTTAAAAGATATTCTCCATAACCGGATTTTATATATTTCTCGCCCAAAAACCTCAGTTTTTCAGCATCAATAAAGCCCATGCGATAGGCTATCTCTTCGATACAGCCAATTTTCAGGCCCTGCCTGTTTTCAATAACCTCCACAAACTGCGAGGCCTGCAACAAAGACGAGAAAGTCCCGGTGTCAAGCCAGGCAGTTCCGCGGGTAAGTATGGCCACTTTCAATTTTTTCTGTTCCAGATAATATTTGTTTACGTCGGTAATTTCGTATTCGCCCCGTTTGCTGGGTTTGATATTTTTTGCCACCTCCACGACACTGTTATCGTAAAGATACAAGCCGGGAACCGCAAAATTCGACTTGGGCGCCTGCGGCTTCTCTTCGATGGATATTGCCTGCAGTTTTTCATCAAATTCCACCACACCGTAACGCTCCGGATCAGAAACATGATAGGCAAACACCACACCGCCATCAGGGTCGTTGTTTTCCTGCAAAAGCTTTGGCAGGCCGGTGCCATAAAAAATATTATCGCCAAGTACCAGCGCCACCTTGTCGTTGCCAATAAACTTTTCTCCAATAACAAAAGCCTGTGCCAGTCCATTGGGGATTTCCTGGGGAGCATAGCTAAATTTGCATCCCAGTTCGCTGCCGTCGCCTAAAAGTTTTTGAAAATTCGGCAGGTCGTAAGGCGTAGAAATTATCAGCACCTCCGAAATTCCCGCCATCATCAGCACACTCAACGGGTAATAAATCATGGGCTTATCATAAACAGGCATCATCTGCTTGCTCACGGCAATGGTCAACGGATACAGCCGGGTGCCGGAACCTCCGGCAAGGATTATACCTTTCATCTTTTGGCTTTTTTATTACGATTATGTTTCAAAATTAGCATAAAAAAAAGTAAAAGTACAACAATTCCTGATATTGACATTGCAATTTATTTCTCTCCGAAAGCGAGCATAACCGTATAAGCAGGTGCATAAAATACAAGAATTATCCTATCTTTGGTCGAGCTGATTTTTGGCTTAAATTTTGTATTTTTTAAAAAAAGAACCGGTATGAAAACAAAAGTTGTTTTTTTCCTGATAAGCGTCGTTCTCCTAGCCGCAGGATGCACCTCTTCAAAACAATACCTTGAAAAAGGCAATTTTGATATGGCTACAAAAAAAGCCATCGCCAAACTGCGTAAAAATCCCGACAATGTAAAACAGTTGGCGGTGCTTACCCAGGCCTATAAACAAGCCAGAAGGCAAAACCTCGACAGGATAGATTATTTGCGCAAAACCGGCCAACCCGATATCTGGGAAGAAGTCTTCCAAAACTACAATGCGCTAAAAAACCGCCAGGACATGGCCAAAAGCCTGCCGCAACACATTCTTGCCTCTATCGGATTTGAATATCACGACTATGACCAGGATATAATAGAAGCCGAAAAAAAAGCTTGTGACTATTACTACGCACTCGGCAACAGGCTGCTTAAGAGCAACGACAAAATGTCGGCACGCCAGGCATACAGCGAGTTTACCAAAATCAAAAAACATTATTCGGATTACAAGGATGTGGACGAGCTTATCAGGCAGGCCGAGATTAAAGGCACCACCTTTGTGATACTGTATATGCAAAACAACAGCAACGCCATTTTGCCCAAGGATTTCGAGTATGAATTTTTGAAGATATCGCTTACCGGCCTCAACAAAAAATGGGTGCAATACGATACCCGTGAACAGGAAGGCTTGGCATACGACTACGCCATAGTAGTAAATCTGAAGATGATTGATGTCTCGCCCGAACGCATAAAAGAAAAAATATGGACCGAAGCCAAAACCATACAGGACGGCTGGACCTACCAGCTCGACAACCGCGGCAATGTGATGAAAGACAGCTTAGGCAACGATATTAAGGTGCCTAAATATGTGAGGACTGAATGTCATGTGAAGGAGATAGCACAAAACAAAGAAGCCATACTCTCGGGCAAGGTGGATTTTTACAACAATGTCAGCAAACAACTGATGACTTCCGAAAACATCATCGCCAATTCCATATTCAGCAATGGCTATCTGATTGCCAACGGCGACCTGCGGGCATTATCGCCCGAAACCCAGAAACGTCTGGGCAGCGTACCCCTGCCCTTCCCCAGCGACTTTGATATGATACTGATGGCCAACGAATTTCTGCAAAAAGCCGTGATGGATGTGGTCAACAACAAGTCGTATCTGATAAAGTAGCTTGCGTTTTACTCTTTGATAATCTTTCTAACTTCAAGCGATTTTCCATCGCTTAGTTTTAGCATATATACGCCGGAGGCAAAACCATCTGTTTTGATAGCGGTTGTTTGAAATAAGTCGCCTTTAAAAATTATTGCTCCAAATGAGTTTAAAATCTCAACATTGATGATACTTTCATCACCATTAGTTTCGATGATCAATTCATCTGAAACAGGATTTGGATAAACTTTTACGCTATTATACCAGGTTTTATTTTCATTTATTTCAGTAATGGTTTGCGTTTTAAAGGTGGTTTGATTTCCATATCCTGTACCTACGCAATTTGTAGCATAAGCACGTATGTAATAAGTAGTGTTGGGTGACAACGATGTAAGATTGCTGGAAAAAGAACCTGTCCCATTACCATCGAGGGTATGGCTGTCGGCGATAGTCGGATTTGGAGCCGTACTCCAGCACACCCCCCGTATTGTAACAGATTCTCCGCCGGAAGAAACAATATTGCCTCCGCCGGTTGCTTCACCGCCTGTTATATTTGTAACTGCTCCTGTTGTTACAGTGGGTAACGAGGTTACATTAACGTCGAACATAATATGCGTTATTTGGGCATTTGCTGATTCCCGGCTAAATACGGTGAAAATAATAAAACAACCAATCAAAACGCTTTTCATAACCCAAGACATGTTGATTTTTAATGTTTGGCCGAATATCTTCATTTTGTTTTTCATGATTATAATTTTTTTACAACAGAATTATTCTAATGGATAAATTAAAAAGCCCTCACAGCCCTCACGTAGGTTGGGTTGTACTTAACATAGTTATACTGATTGCCATATTGGAAATTCTGAAGCCAGGCATCGTTTAACTCGTATGTGGCGCACTCACTCGAACTCCAATAATAGTTATTGGAGAAACCGCCAAAGCCTTTAACTTTTAAGTTATTGTACATTTCATGAAGTTCATCTCTTGATGGCAAAAACCAGTCGGAATAGGCGCCTAAAATCAGATTGGCGCATATATCTGCGGCTGAACCCACTGTAGCACAACTGGCCTCAATATCGAGAGTGTTCTGTGCTCCTGTTCCAATGACTGTCCCATCTGCCCCTGAAATTGCTGTTCCATGGCAACCCCATTCAGCTCCGGTACTTTGATCAAAGGGTGCCGCAACAAGACCATTCCCATTAATCGTGTTTAAATAAAAAATCAGTCCTCCCTGGTACGTTTTGCCATAAAGCGAATCCGTGGGAATTCCGGTATCAAATATATGCTTTGGTGTTTCCCCATGGTCTAAGCGTTGTTGAACATTATACAGTCTGACAGCTTTAACTTGCGAGAATACCGGGTTGCATGAGCCATTAATTACCCTGGCACGATAATAATTTGATGAAGCGACGGCAATTTCATAAGGCTGATAGGTAGCTCCCGGAATATCTACCCATACGGCAGTGGTGTCGGAAGTTTGTTGCCATTGCAAATTGCCGTTGTAAACGGGCAACGCAAGTCTTACAGTATCACCGTAATAATGGTAATACTGTGCGTTAATAGTAAAGCTTAAAAGCGTCAACGCGAATGATAGAAAAATTTGTTTTTTCATTATTTTTATATTATATAATTTTATATGTAAGACTTTCTTTATTTATAAAAATTATCACTCCCGGGTTTTATTCTTTTTTTTAAACTATGAATAAAAAGGGAGTCTATTTCGTGAATATCCTTACAATTCATTATGATTATTTATTTTACAATTGAATTTTTATGTAAAGCCTCAGCATTTAATTTCGACTTACGAATAGTCAACTATATAAATACAAATTTATTGATATTCATTTATTGTTTGTATAAATATTTAAATTAATTTTTTATCGTTATAAAATCAAGAATAAGCGTACGGTTTTAGGTAATGAAAGCTTTTCTTGCCAATTGTTTTTTGTTAAAAAAAAGTTCATTGTAATATAAATTTTTCATGAAAAAGAAAATTTTTATATATATTTTAATAAAACAAGCTGGCAAATCACGACGAACCAATAATCTTGATATTTGATATCTTTCAAATACATGAAGGAACAATAAAACAGAAGTAGAGCACCAGAACCGAAAAAGAATCTGTTTATAAACTTCTGGAAAAGAATAAAAACCCCAGAAACTCCGCTGCAGGCCCCTGCCCTTCCCGGGCGACTTCGACATAATACTGATAACCAACGAATATTTAAAGAAAACCGTGATGGATGTGGTCAACAATAAGTAGTATCTGATAAAATAACACCTCTTTTATTCTTTGTCCGGCCTCACAGACATATTCATGTTTTTGTCATACACCGGTTGGGTGTAGCGCGGCATAAGTACCGGAAAAATCGAACCCGGATGGATATAGTTTCGTGCTTTTTTAACGACAGAAATTTTCGCAATTTTTTTCGAGATAGCTAGTGTGCTTAAAAGAAACATTACTTTGTCATAAATAAAAACAACCACCACATAAGCCACGCACCACAGGATGAATGAAAACAATGAATAGCCGAAGCTTTTCGTGATGGAGAAATATTCAGGAACGAACAAATTAATGATCCACTCATCGTATGGAAGCCATATCAGCAAAAACGCTCCAAAGAGACTGGCCAGCGGTAATTCCACAGCCCGCTGCGGGCAAAAGTAAGCACACACCAGGCATCCTTGACAATGCCTGTTGCGGTAAGGATTTCTCAAACGGAATTTTATGGCGTGATTAGGACAAACCTGTGCACATACGGAACAACCCTTGCAATGCGTGGAGCTGATCATTGATTTTGTAATAAGCTTTCTTCCCAGTATCTTGTATATGAATGCAAGGATTCTCCTGAATAAGGGAGCGCTCTTTAAATTCAGCGTCTGCGTGTTGATGATGAATTGCTGAAGTTTATAACTTATGCGACTTTTGATGCACATAATGCCTGAGGATCTTTAAAAAACTAATTAATCAAAAATCCCTGCTGTTTTTTTCAAATTTCGGGTTGCCCGTTACATGAATCTTATATTTAAGGACAAAAAACACCATCATGATGGCAGATATTATTGCCATAGCAGCACCAAAATAAAAAGGTACCGACGAATCCACTTTATCATAAAGCACTCCGGCAATCAGGCTGGCCGGCAGCAGCGTAATACCAAGCAAGGCATTGTATATCCCAAGTCCGGTGCCTTTTTTATTCTTATCTGTCAAATCGGCAACAAATGCCTTTTGAATTCCGTCGGTACAAGCAGAATACAATCCGTAAAAGGCAAATAACGAAATAATAGTTCCTATGCTGCCCGAGAGGCCGAAACCAAAATATACCGCTGCATAAATCAGAAAACCCGTGATGAGGATTTTTTCTTTCCCAATCCTGTCTGAAAGTTTTCCGATAGGAATAGCAAAGAGAACAGAAACCAGGTTGGTAATAAGATAAACCAGGGGAATAAAAGCAACCTTTATCCCGACATCGTTGGCCTTTACCATTAGCAAAGCATCGGTTGAATTCCCAAGGGTAAAGACAAATATAATAACCAGAAAAAAATAAAACCTTGGTGAAAAATCACGGAAACGAAATTTTGTGAACAATTCCGACTTATTCTTCTTGGCTTCCCTGATGCCGAATATGATTACAAAAATAGCCAGTATGGCCGGTATCCCTGCCAGAAGGAAAATAACCCTGAAATTACCCGGGAACAACCATAACAGACCGAAAGCAATCAGTGGACCAAGTATAGCACCGCTATTGTCCATAGCTTTCTGCAATCCGAAACTTTTTCCGGTTTCCCCGTTTATCACCGAACCCGCTATCAGGCTGTCGCGCGGGGCCGTGCGGATGCCTTTTCCGAACCTTTCGATAAAACGGAGTACAAGGACATGTACGGGCAAAAAAACAAATACATACAAGGGTATTATAAGCGCAGAAAGGCCGTAGCCCAAAAGCAGAAAGGGTTTGTTTTTTCCGATCTTGTCGCTCCAGAAGCCCGACAGAGCCTTGATGAGTGAAGCGGTGCTTTCAGCTATACCTTCTATAAGGGCCAGACTGGTTTTTGAAGCACCTATTGACATCAGAAACATAGGCATCACGGAGTACAGCATCTTTACGGAGGTATCAGTCAGAAAACTGATAATACCTGTAAAAAAGATATTCCTACTAAAGCCGAATATCCTTTTTTCATCATGCGTTTTTGTTTTTTGCTCTTCTATCATAACAATTTCAGCAAATGTGATGCAAAATTATGGTATATTTTTACAACACTAGCAAGACTATGATTTGATTTTGAGAAATAATGACAGGTACGGTTTTTAGCACATCGATGCATCATTGATACTTCTGTCTCCTGCTGCTTTCTGTTACGAAACCCCATTATCCCAAATTCCAACATATCAAGAAGATACAAAATATTTACCGAATTTTTGCGGCAAATAAGAAAGATTCTCAGTTTTGTCTCTGTTCTTCAAATTCTCATATACCCTCAGTATAATACGGTTGTTCAGAACTTCGACCACCTCGAACTTTTTTGATTTTGTGAGCTAGCCAACCAACATTATTAGAGTCACCCACCTTTTATTTGTTATCTGCCGTAGCAAGTCCATTATACGGCACCACTTCCACCCACTGTCCTTTGGTACGGGCATAGATGGCATCATCATACATGGCGGCACAACTCACGGTAGGCAGATAAAAACGGCCCAGGTAACTGGCGTTCAGCAGGACCTTATACGTTCGTTTTTCGTTGGTTCCCACACTGAAGAAGGTGTACACCCGGTCGTCGCGGAAATCCTGATAATCGTATGCCGACATCTGCACCCGGCCATAAGAATCGTCCATGCGAGTATTATGAATTTCCCAGCCGGACGGGAAGATGTGCGACAATGCCATATTGTAATAATAGCCCATCAGTCCGGGGTTGGTAACGGTGACCTCTGCCATAAAATCCGTGCCTTGTTCGAGTTTTGAGGGGTCAATTTTTTCTCCCTCCAGCGATTTGTAAAGTACTTCTATTTTCAGGTTGTTGTCACCGGCCTTTTCTTCTCCTGCTGCCGGAACTCCAGATAAAATGACACGTGCATAAAGGATGCCGGAGCCGTTATTCCGGATTTTCAGCTTGCCTTTTTGTGTGGAATTTTTCAGATTCATATCGATGGTAGCCAGCGACTTGTTGGATCTTTTGGTTACAGCTGAGCCATTATTGATAGTGTAAGTAAAGTCTATTCCGCTGCCGGTGTGGTTACCTACATATTTTGAGATAGCCAGCAGGCAGAAGGCCGTTGTTTGTGTGCTCATCCAGTCGTCTTTGCTGAGCCTCTGCGATATTTGTTTTACTATGGGTGCGGCCTTGTTGCGCATATCCATCAGCGACAGAGCTTCGACAATCATGGCGCGGTCGCGGTCGTCGGAGCCGTAGGTAAACCACATTTCCTTATAGGGTTTTATGGTTGTTCCCGCAGTAGCCGCCATGCGTTTGGCGACCAGTGGCTGTCCTGCCAGTTGGTATGCTGCCGCCAGCCGCCATATAGCCTGCACCGAAAGATTTTTTTGTTCTTTAAGCAGGTTCATGGCGCCCGGTTCTGGAGCGCCGGCAAGCGCCAGCGTATAGAGGCGGTAGGCCTGCACGAGATCCGAATTATAGTAAAACTTGTTGTATTCCGCCGTCCAGGTCGAGGACATACGTTTTTGGTATTTTGTCCATTTTTTCAGGACCGAAACGGACACGGTATATCCTTTGTCTTTGGCCTCAAGCAGGAATTGTCCGGCATAACAGCTGGCCCACTGGTCGGCTTCATAAGCCCCCGGCCAATAACCAAATCCTCCCGACGGAGTCTGGAAAGAGCTTATCCTGTTGATGCCGGCTTTGATATTGCGTTCCACGCTTTTTTTCATGTTCTCATCCATATCAATAAGGTCGGACAGATATAATTGAGGAAAAACCGATGATGTGGTTTGTTCAAGACAACCATAAGGATAATGAATCAGAAATTTCAGCCTGCGTTCGAGGTTGATAGGTGGAATCGATGATACTTCGATGGTGCCCTTGTTGGTCCCTGCCACGCCGACAGGGCTGAAGGACGTGTTCCATGCTTTTCCTGGTTTCATCACATCCGACAGCACTTCTGTCACTTCAGGATTTGGATTGCGGACATCGATTTCTATTTCATACACAGCGGTTTCCTTTCCGCTGACGGCATACACCTTAACTTTGCCGATACCGATAGCGTCTTTTACCTTTAGCTGAAAATTAACAAGGTCATCGCCGATTTGGTTGAAAGTAACATTTTTAGTACTGTTGTCACTGATGGTGAACATATCATTTGTAGAAACTTTTACGCTCACATTTTTAATAAATTTTTCCATCGCAAACACACTGACAGGCAAGGTAACCGTTTCGCCCGGGCCTACTACCCTTGGCAATGTTGCCAGCAGCATCAGGGGCTTACGCACCGCCACAGTTTTTTCGGCATTGCCATAGGCGCCATCCTGTCCTGCAATCACCATTACCCTCACAGATCCGATATATTGCGGCATTTTAAAGGTATAGGTATTCGATGCACCTTTTTTCAGGGCAAAAGGCCCGAAAAACTTCACCATAGGTTTAAATCTGTTGGCACGGTTTGCGCCTTTGCCATCGCCGCCTTCGTCGCCTCCGCCTATGCTCAGAATACGTTCCAGTTGTCCGCCGTAGGCGCCCATCACATAGTCATACAAATCCCACGACTTCACTCCCAGGGCTTCGCGGGCATAAAAATAATTCCACGGGTTGGGGGTTTTAAATTTGGTCAGATCAAGCAGGCCCTCATCCACAACGGCTACGGTATATGTCATGGCTTTGCCGTTTTCTTCTTTTATGGTGATGCTGGCGTTTTCTTCCGGCCTCAACACATCAGCCATCTGTATTACCGGGCGGAGGTGTGTGCCCGGGTCTTCGACCAGTATGGGTATTACGCCATAGAGCCTGATGGGCAGATCGTTGGCTGTCTGGTTATGCGGTTGAATGAGGGTAACGCTAACATAGATATTTGGCGCCATTTCGTCAGTAACCTTAAATTTAAAAAAGGTCTGTTCTTTTTCGGTGTCCAGCCAATAGGACTGTATGACTTTACTCCCTGTTTCGAGGGTTACTAAGGCTCGTGCACCTTCGCTTGTCGGAATGGTAAGTTTTACCTCATCGCCTACCTGGTATTTTTCTTTGTCGGCTGAGAATATCAGCATGGCGGCGCCTTCCTTGCCTTCGCGGGAACGGCTTGCCCAGTCGGGCCAGTCGAAATAAACCGTTTTTCCGGTGCTGTGGCTGCTGGCCATATCGGTAACGCGGATAAAAAACCGGCCCCAGTCGGAATCGGGGATATTCAGTACAAAAGATCCCCTTCCGTTGTTGGTGGTCACTTCAAGGGTTTTATACGGTTCATTATAGGTGCTGCGGACAAAATCGGCCAGGTCGCTGCCACTGTTGTCCCACCACCAACGCCAGTTTACCTTATACACATCGACTTTCAGTTTTGCCGAAGCCACCAGCGAGCCGTTGTCATCCAAATTGACCAGGCTGATGGTATAGTTTTTATTTGTCTGCAACATGCCTGAGTTTTGGGTTCCTTCCGGAACACTCACGCCCACATAGGTTTTGTACGGATAGTACAGCAGCGAAAACTGGTCGATGCTGAATTCTCCCCCCTGCTCGAAAACACGGGTTTCGAAGTTGGCCCGGAGCACTCCCGGTGCGGAATTGGTGATGGCAATATCGGGTAGTACATCGGCTTTGCCTTCCTCGTTGAGGGTGCCGGAAAACACTTTAAAGGATTCGGCATAAAAATATTTGGACGGGTCGTCGAAGGCAAAATTCGCGTACTTCTTGAATGCCGTGGTGGATTTGTTCAGCACCACATTCACATCGGCTTTCAGGTTGCGGGCTATAGCTCCGTGCAGCCAGCGGGCTTCGAGCACGCCCTGCGAGCCGGCGGTAATTTTGTCGGCGCCGAAATCGAGTTTTATCTTCAGCCGGTTAGGTTTTATGGTTTCTATTTTCAGCGTATTGGTAAAAGCCGAACCGCCCACTGCCACGCTAGCTGTCCAGTATCCGGTGAGTGCGCCGGCGTCGGTGGCGGTGCGAAAATCGTAAAAACCGTTTACGGATTTTGTTTTAACAAGCTGCTGCACCTTTTGTCCGCGCGGATTGGTGAGGGTAAACACCACGGGAACATCCGGCGAAAGTTTGTGGAGTTTGTCTTCAAGTATGAAAGTCAAAAAGATGGAATCGCCCGGACGCCAGACACCGCGTTCGCCGTATAAAAAACCTTTGATACCCTTGCGTACCGATTCACCGCCCACGTCGAACATACTCAATGATAACGCCGATCCCCCGGAAAGTTTCAGATAAGACCTTTGTTTGTTTTTAGCAGCAATAATCAGGTAAGGTACTTTTTTCAGTTGTACCACGGCTTTTCCTTCGCTGTTGGTTTGCACCTTGTGCAGCTCCTGATTCTGGTAGTTCATGATAGTAATGGCTACTTCCGGCATAGGTTTGGCACTTACCAGGTCCACGGTATAAATAACGAGTTCTCCCGTAGTGCCCACTTTAGCAATTATGCCGATATCCGTAGCTAGGACATTGCGGCTTAGGGTTTTGCCGCGGTAGTAGGAATCTTCGCAGGGGTCATCTCGCTCACTCCAGTCGTAGTAATAGTAATCGTACTCATACTCATCATAATAATCGTAGCCATAATAATCGTAGTAATACCATTCTTCGGGTTCTTCATCACCGCTTTCATCCCAGGATGATTTCAGGTTTTCGTCATCGTTGCCTTCCTCATTGTTACAACCTTCGTAGGTGGAATATTGTTTTTTGATACTCAGGGTAACCTGATAGATGGCTCCTGGTTCGGTATTGATCAGCTCGGCCAGGTCGAGGTAGTAACGGTTCCAGGTACCATAATTCAGGATGGCGGCATCAGCCGATTGCAGGGAGATAGTTTTTTTCAGCACAATTTTGCCTACCCGGCTCAGTTCGCGCTGGTCTTCCAGGTCGTTAACCTGCAGAAACTGTGTTACGTTGTTTTCGTAAATTTTAAATATTCTGACATCCACGGCATTAAGGTTTACGGCCTCGAAAGGGAATATCAGTCCGTTGGTGCTTGGCAATATGGTTCCCTGGCCCAGCAGTCGGATATCGGGTTTAACATCATCGAAAGTAACTGTCTCGACTGATTTTGCATCCAGTTCTTTATTCTTATAATTTTTCACGGCCTGATTTACCGTGAGTTGTTCGCTGCCTTTGAGTTCCACCGGCGGATACACCCTGACAAGGTTGTCTTCTACAACAAATTTCAGGTCCTGGGTTTTTTCAAGGGTTATGAGGCCGTTCAGATCCTGGTCGGCAAGCAGGTAATCCGAAAACTGCAACCGGATGTATTGTTCGGGAGTCTGAACGGTTTGTATGGATAACAGTTTAAAATCGTTTAGTGATGGGATCGTCAGCTCCAGAGAGCCTTTGGTTTTAGAGTCAATGGCTTTGCCGTTCCAATTGATGGTAACAACCGAAGCTGATACGCCCCGGTTAACGCTGTCGATAGTGAACGAGAAGTTTTTTTTGGTGCTGCCCGGAAAAACTTTAACATTGAGCCTTCGTCCGCCCTGACTTGCCTCAAGCAAGGATTGCACATCGTCCGGTTCGGCAACATCGGCCAATACCAGCGAGCCGGTAACCTTTTCCCATCCCGGAACATTATAATCGTAAGCCTTATGATTATCAACACTGACCTCAAAGTCCTGTTTGGCAGTATGAAACTGGAAAACAAAAGTTTTCATGCTGTCGGGCACATTAATTATTTTATGAAGAAAAAAACTGGCCGTATATAGTTTGCCGGGGGTCAGTTTTTTTTCGGGCCGAAACTCTATTGTACGGGTATCTATCCAGTAAGTTTTTCCGCTAATGCCGGGCGAAAAATCAAACAACGCTTCTTCGACCGGTTGTTCAAACATGGAGGAATCCGCCAGGTCGAGATTCAGGCGTACCTTTATAGTGGATTCAGTTGAGATAACTCCCGATGTAAAAGCGGCAATATATTCTTTAAACGCCGGATTAATTTTTACCAGTGTCTGTGATCTGGATTTCGCAATAAAAAACACTACAAGAATTATGAAAAGGCCTATTACCGCAAACAGTAAAATTTTTTTCTTATCCATAAGTTAAATTATTAGAGTTGTTATGGGTAAAATTAAAAAATATTTACCGTTTTCTTTAAAACAACAAAAATTATTTTTTTAGCTGTAGTTATCAGAAAGTAAGTATCTGATCGGGATTATGATTGTCGTTTCTTTCAATGTATTCATCGTAAGTCTGATGATTGCGTTCCCTGTTGAAATTATCATACAATTCGGATTCGGGAACAACCAGGGGAATGACCCCAAGAAAAAAAATGACCAGAGCCGGGATAAGTATATTTATCAGAAATATTTTTTTTATTTCTTTCTCCAAAAAATGTTTGAAAAAAATAAGAAGAAAAAGAAAATTAATCCAGAAAAACACATTGGTAACGATAAGGATATTTTTCCAATCACCGATCTGCTGATAGCTGAGCATCAGGGCAACAAAACAAAAACTATGGATAGAGAGGGTAATGGCAAGAAAGTATTTTAACAGCCAGAATTTATATTCGATATTAAAGAATAATGCTGCCTGCAGCAAAGAAACGATGCTCAGGGCAATAAAACTAATGATACTGATCCAACAAAAAGTCCCGGTCCGAAAAATAACACACCCCACAAGGCATACAACCAACAGTATCAGAAAAGTAAGCTTTATTTTTTCAAAGATTTTCATCCATCACCATCTTAAAAAACAACACTTTATTGTTTTTTTTATGCAAAATTAATTAAATTTTATAAAATTGCAAGATTATTAACAATAAAAAACACACAATTATTATTTTCACTCAGTGGTACGTATTAATACTTTTTTGTACTTTTAATAAAAATTTTTGTCGATGAAAACACTAAAAAGAATTTTTCGTGTGCTGATACTTTTACTCCTCATAATCTTAATAGGTTTCGGAATTTTTCTATTTTATTTTACCCAAAAAGACTACCAGCCAGTACCAGTTGAAGAAACGATGATCTACAACCGCAAACCGGTACAACTTATTGACAGTGTGCCGCTGACATTCATAAGCTGGAACATTGGTTATTGCGGCCTCAGCAAAGAAATGGATTTCTTTTACGACGGCGGCAGTATGGTTCGCCCCGACAAAAACATGCTTCAGAAAAACCTGAACGGGGTTTTTGACTTTCTGAGCAAAAACGACAGTGTGGATTTTTTGTTGATACAGGAGATAGACTCCTCCTCGAGACGCAGCTATTACACCAACCAGGTATCCATTTTTGGCGAATCGGTAAAAAGCCATTGCCGCAGTTTTGCTACCAACTACCATGTAGGGTTTGTGCCGCTGCCCGTGTTGAAACCTATGGGAAAGGTTTTATCAGGCCTGGCGACATTTTCGAAATACACCCCGGAAATTTGTGAACGGTACGCATACCCCGTAAACTATTCCTGGCCTATGAAAATCTTTATGCTCGACCGTTGTTTTATGATGCAAAGGCACAAATTGTCATTCAGCGACAAAGAGCTGGTTATTATCAATCTGCACAACTCTGCCTTTGCCGATGCTGATTTGCTAAGGCAATACGAAACCTGGATGCTGCGGGGATTTTTGCTCAGCGAGTACGAAAAAGGCAATTATGTCATTGCCGGGGGCGACTGGAACCAAAACCCATCCGCGTATGATCAGCTAAAGTTTATATCTGGTTATGCCAAAAAAACCGGTATGCCCAAAGTGATGAAAGATCTTTTTCCTGCCTCCTGGAAATTTGTATATGACACGGTGCTGCCCACCAACCGCGACAACAATACGCCTTACCGGCACGGGAACACCCCGACTACCATTTACGATTTTTTTGTGGTATCGCCCAATATCACTGTTGAACAGATAAATGTTATCGACAGCCGCTTTGAGTTTTCCGATCATCAGCCTGTATATATGAGGGTTTTGCTTAATTGCGACCCAATAAATATCTGTGCCGACACGGTCAAAAGATATGTGACAGGCCTGCAGGATTCCATACAGAAACTAAATGAAAGGTACTGCCCGGGTTCCCTAAAGGCAAAGCCCCTCAGTCCACCACAAAAAAATCAGAAATAATACGGTCAGCAAATAGCTTTCCCTCATCAGAAAGTTGATAATTATCACCGTTTACCGCCAGCAGGTCTTTGTTCTCGTATTTTTTCAATATCTTTTGAAAATAGCCGGACTTTTCCGGTCCGAACAAGTCTCCCACTGCTTTGACGGACACGCCCCTGTTGGTGCGCAGTCCCATCAGCACAAATTCATTAAACTGCTGATTGACAGTTAACTCCTCCGATTCAAAAGGAACAGTTTTGTTGTTGATGGCGGCTAAATAGGCCTCAATATTATTTATGTTCCAGCTCCGGGTTTTCAGATTGAAAGAGTGTGCCGAAGGGCCAATGCCCAAATACGGCTTGTTTTCCCAATACATCGAATTGTGTTTTGATTGAAAGCCGGGCAGACAGAAATTCGATATTTCGTAATGTATATAATTATTTTCCGGCAGGTATTTCATCACATAGCGGTACTCACTGGCTCCTTCGGCTTCAGAAATCGGTTGCTTTTTCTGGCTAAGGATGAGAGTTTCCAGTGTGGTATTGGGCTCCACGGTGATGGCGTATGCAGAAATGTGCGGTACCTGCATATCTACGGCTCTGCTGAGATTTTTGCGCCAGTGTTCCTGGCCCAGGGAGGGCATGCCATAAATAAAATCTATACTTAAATTTTCCAGGCCTGCATCCTGCAGGGCTTTTATTGCATACTCGGCTTGTTCGGAAGTATGTATGCGGTTGAGGTATTTCAAATCCTCATGAAAAAACGATTGCACACCGATGCTCACACGGTTAATTTCGGAGTTTTTCAGCTCCATGACCTTTTGTGCATCCACATCATCGGGGTTGGCTTCCAAAGTGATTTCAGGATTACTATGCAGCAGGTAATTATCCCTGACCGTATCGATGATGCGTTTTACATCGTCAACAGCAAGCAGCGAAGGTGTTCCTCCTCCAAAATAAATGGTTTCGACCGTCTCGTCCAGGTAGTTTTTCTGCAACAGGAGTTCGTTGTGCAAGGCGGCGATAAGTTCATCTTTGTATCTCAGCGAGGGGACAGAATAAAAATTGCAGTAATGGCATTTTCTTTTACAAAAAGGTATGTGAATATATATTCCTGCCATAGGGAGAAGTATTGTTTACAAAACGCTGCTACTAATACAGGTTTCTAAAACTTAAAACTGATGCCAAGACTGGGCATAATGGGCAACTGGTCTATACGTTTGTAGGTTATCCTGTCAAAATAGAAAATATTTTTCCGGTTGTAAACATTGGTTACACCAAGGTTTATATCGAGCATCATATTTTTTCCGAAATGGAACACTTTGTTAAAAGACACGTCGAGTCTGTGATAATAGGGAAGCCTTCCGCTGTCGTATTTGGCATAGATAATACCCATGGTTCCGTTGTCGGTTGTATAATCGGTGTTGACACCGCCTGAAAAATCCAGTAATTCATAAAATCCCTGTGTTTGCGAAAATGGGAATCCCGATCCCAGGTTCCACCGCACATTGACACCCCATGTGAGTGATTTTCCAAAATTATAAGACCCCACTAAATTCACATTATGCCTGCGGTCGTAATGCGGGTAATATGTATCATAGCCGTCGTAACGATGGATAAAACCATAAGAATACACCGCCCAGAGGTATAGCGAACGGTACTCATATTTTAAGGTAAAGTCCACACCTTCGGCATCACCCTTCTCGATAATAAAATCTTTTTTCAGCACATCGGGTTTGGACGAATATTCGGGAGAATCGTTATACACTTTGCTGCGGTTGATATTGGTCAATTGCGTAAACCATTTGTAATAACCTTCGATATTTAATGTCAGATTTTTCAGGATGTCGATTTCCACGCCCAGTATCACGTGACTGGCCTTTTGCAAGGCATGGGTAACCTCTTTGCCGTCAAACTCGTCCTGCAGGTTGTCAGGGCCCGAAAGGAAGCCGTAGAACAGGTTAACCACATCCAGGTCGGAGGTAGAGCTGATAAGGTTTTGCGCATACATACCTCCCGCCAGTTTGAACCGCAGGTATTTGGTAGCATTAAATTTCACGGCCAGGCGGGGTTCAGGCGAGAAGGTGGACAGCGAGGCGTATTCCTGAGCCCTGAAGCTTGGTTCTATGAGGAATTTACCAAGTATCCATTTATATTTTACAAACAGGGCAAATTCGGTGGTCGATTCTTTTTGTTCTATCAGCCGGAGAGCTGAGTTATAAAAATTAAAATTCGTTCCAAAACCAAGCACTTCTATGCCATAGCGCAGTTCGTTCTTACCCATGAAAGAAGTAAAGTTGAGTCCCAGGTTAAACCCGTTGATGCGGGAGGATTTGGGCAGTTCGGTTTGGTCGGTGAGTGAAATATTATAGGAAGAATAGGCAAAAGCGCCATCAATAAGCATGGAGGCCCGTGCGGGGATAATAACAAAGTTGGCTCCGGCTCCGAAAGAATTCCATTTAAAGGTGGCCACCTGCCTGTAATCGGCCCGATCGTTGAAATTGTATCCGTAAAAATTCACCTTACTGCCATTGGGTGCGTTCACAGAAATTTTTCCGTACAGGTCGGTATAGTTAAACGGCAGTCCCACGGTGTCCACATATTGGTATAACACTTTTGATGTTTGTTTGAGGTAAGAATTTTTAGCAGAGAAAATAAAGGAGGCATTGGCCTTGTCGTCTTCTTTTTGTTTAACGATAGGCCCTTCGAGAAGTAGTTTTGCCCCGAAAGTGTTGACGTCCACTTTTCCGCTCATGCGTTTTTTATTGCCGTCTCGGGTGGTAATATCCATCACCGAGGAGATCCGTCCGCCAAACTCAGCGCCAAATCCACCGGTATAAACATCGGCATTTTTCAGGATATCCGTGTCAAAAACAGAGAAGAGACCAATAGAATGGAAGGGGTTATACACTATCATACCGTCCAGGAGCACCTTGTTTTGGACCGGTGAACCGCCCCGGATATATAGTTGTCCGCCCTGGTCACCGGTAAACACCACACCGGGCAACACCTGAAGGTATTGCGCCAGGTCGGGGGTACCGCCAACGGCCGGTATGCGTTCTATTTTTTCGATATTAACCACATCTTTGGAAACATTGGTTTCGGTTTTCTTGTCCACGGCTTCGCCCTGTATGTTTACCACTTCCATCTCGATAGCGAGTTTCTGAAGATAGAGTTTCTTGTTCAGGTTTTCGCCTTTGCCCAAAGTAACGGGCATTTTCACGGTATCGTAACCTATGAAGGTAGCCATCAGAATATAGTCGCCCGGCGGAATTTGTGTTATAGCGAAAAATCCATTGATATCGGTAGTGGCCCCGATGGTGGTTTTGTGCAGATATACGCTGGTAAAAATGGCCGGTTCGCCGGTTTCTTTATCATAAACAAAACCCTTGATGGAAGCTTTTTGTGCTACAACCGACTCAAAGACCAGCGATAATAAAACAAAGAGTAAAAAATAGCGGAATCTTGTAACTATCATAAAATAAATATCAAACCCTATAATTTTGTCAAAATTAGAGATATTTTTTGGAAATATCTGAATAAAGAACAGTTATTTTGCGTTTATATTACTTAAAAAACATTATTTTCAAACAGTTTTTGCTTACGAACAAATTTTTCAAAAAAAACGGCACAAAAAAAAGACACCATGAAAAAAATCCTGTTTTTGCTGTTCATGTTGACCTGGTACCTGCCCTTAACGGGCCAGAACTTCTCATACCGCGCGGGTAAATGCAATACCAAGAGTGATTTTTGCCCCAAAATAGCCTTGTTTCACCAAACTTCCTACAATTTTGGGAGCCTGGGAGTCAACTCTGTCAATGTGGATTTTATTGTTTTTTGCAACCGTAATTATATAGCCAGCATACGGGCCGGGATCAATTATTTATCTTTTCCCCGTGCACATGCCGCCGGTGCGCCACTGGAATTCAATTTTATGATTGGCCGCGGGGCCTGGCTTTTTGAGGCAGGGCTTGGCGTTGACTATCTTTATTTTTACAAAGAGTACCCCAAATTCGAAGGAATAGTAAATGCCAATTTTTCCTATCTGGCCGCCACCGGGATGATTGGAGTGCGTTATGAAAGCATCAACGGTTTGTTTTTAAGGGTGGGATACAACCCTCATATTACAGTGCTGGGCTTCGACAAGGCAGAACCGCTGATAAAACACCCCTTTGTCCATATGGCGGCAGTTGGAATAGGATATACTTTCGACAATTAAATCCAAATTACGCATTAAAGATTTTCTAACGCGTAGCATTAGAACACTTTCTTCATAATATCGTGATTATTTGGTATTATAGCTAAACATTTTTAGGCGTAAACGACAAAGAAAATGTAATCCCGACAAAGAAAAATTGTCGGAAAACATTTTCTAAGTCGGGATAAACCCAACTAAAGCAATAGATTATATAACCGTCTGGGCAAGTTCGCACACTTCTATTGCTTAACTTGGGTTAAATCCGTTTCTTAGAAGGCTGTCTCAAAATACAATTTTTCGATGTTTCTCTTTCATTTAATCCTCTGTTTAAAAACATATTAAAGAAGTAAACAGTGTACTAAAAGTCCACAGAGTGCTTTTTAGAAAGTCCCGAAAACTGTTGCCCGATTTTAATGTAAAATTTTATAAATCATCTCCTTCATCAGTTCGCTGTCGCCCGTAGATGTGCCATCGTTATTCACTCCTTTGGCCCGCAGGTCGTATTCGCGGAGCAAACCAAACACATTACGGAGTTTCTGTCGTGGATAATTGCGGGCTGCAGTGGAATAATCGTCGATAAACATACGGTTTATAGACAGTACCGACGCTACATTGTTGGCAGATTTGTCGTCGAGATGATGGTATAAAAACACTTTGGAAAAAAACAAATACAAAATGGGAATTACCTTTACAATAGGGTTATCCTTTTCGTTTTCAGCAAAATATTTGATGATTTGGTTGGCTTTAAAAATATTTTTGCTTCCCAGGGCCTTTTGCAGTTCAAACACGTTAAAATCCTTGCTGATACCTATGTTCACCTCTACCTGCTCGGCGGATATTTCAGAACCCCTGGGGTAATTAATGATGATCTTGCTTATTTCGTTTACGATTTTTCCCAGGTCGGTTCCGAGAAAATCTGCCATCATCATCGCGGCCTTTTGCTGTATGGAATACCCTTTTTCCCTCACATAATTTATTATCCATGGCGCCACCTGGTTATCATAGATTTTTGCCGATTCGAACAAGACCGCTTTTTTTTCGACCAGTTTGGCAAAAGATTTCCGCTTATCTAACTTGTGGTATTTGTAACCGACCACCAATATGGTGGAATCCACAGGATTTGAGATATATTTTTCCAGGTTTTCAATATCTTTGATATCCTGTGCCTCTTTTACAATTACCAGCTGATAGTTCGACATCATAGGAAACCCCTTACATCTGTCCACAATATTCTGAATGCTGGTATCGCGCCCATACAAGACGTGAAGGTTGAATTCCTTTTCTTCGGGCTGCAGAAGATTATCTTCGATATAATCGCTTATCATATCAATATAATAAGGTTCTTCGCCCGATAAAAAATATACCGGATAATAGATTTTACGTTCGAGATCTTTAATTATTTCGTTATAGCTTTTCATGGAGCTTATTTATAATCGAAATAAAGATGTTTCACGGTAAGTCCGTTGTTAATGAGCTGGTTGAGTGACTCCACGCCGATTTTCAGGTGGTTTTCGGCATACATTTCCGTAACTTTTTTGTCGCTTTTCTGGGTTTTGATACCCGATGAAATCATAGGCTGGTCGGAAACCAACAACAGGGCGCCCATAGGAATTTTATTTGCAAAACCCACTGTAAACAAGGTAGCTGTTTCCATATCAATGGCCATCGCACGAATTTTACGCAGGTATTTTTTAAACTCGTCATCATGTTCCCAAACGCGCCGGTTGGTCGTATAAACCGTCCCTGTCCAGTAGTCGTGCCCCAACTCGCGGATGGAGGTTGAAACGGCTTTTTGCAGATTAAAAGCCGGCAGGGCCGGTACTTCCGGGGGAAAATAGTCGTTGGAGGTACCTTCACCCCTGATAGCGGCAATAGGAAGAATCAGGTCGCCGAGTTTGTTTTTCTTTTTCAGGCCGCCGCACTTGCCCAGAAACAGTGCCGCCTTGGGTTCTACGGCACTCAGTAAATCCATGATGGTCGCAGCATTGGCGCTACCCATACCAAAGTTCACGATGGTAATATCATTAGCAGTAGCGCTGGGCATAGCTTTGTTTTCGCCATTGATGGGAACATTAAATTTTTCAGCAAAAAGTTCGAGGTAATGATTGAAATTGGTGAGCAATATATATTTCCCAAAAGCATCCATCTCTGTCCCGGTATAACGCGGTAGCCAGTCTTGTACTATTTCGTTTTTTGTTTTCATCAGCAAATATTTTATGAGTAACTTTAAGGCAAAAATACAAAAATAATTTATGCTTCCGCTTAATCTTCCCTCTTACGAGTTTTCGATAACACCAGGAGCTTCCCCGAAAATTTTTGATTTTATCCGCAAAAAATATGTGGCCCTTACACCCGAAGAATGGGTAAGACAAAATTTTTTAAGGTTCCTGACCGAAGAAAAAAAATACCCGCCGTCGATGATTTTGCTGGAACAGACACTGAAAGTTTATAAAACTCAAAAACGCTGCGATGCCGTAGTATATGACAACAAGGGAAAGCCACTGATGTTACTGGAATTTAAAGCGCCCGAAATAGCCGTCAATCAAAAGGTTTTTGACCAGATTGCCCGGTACAACATCGCCCTCCGTCTAAAGTATCTGATTGTATCCAACGGCCTGAACCATTTTTTCTGTATTATTGATCCGGATAAAAAAACTTATGCTTTTCAGGACGATATTCCCGAATATCCGGCCTTATAATTTGCTGTCAATTAATTTTTACCGTAATTTTATACAAAAATTTTTTAAACACATGCCAAAGATAATTCGGAAAACAGTTATTTCAATAGTGCTGTTGTTGTGTTTTTCCAGTAGCTACGGCCAGCCGGTGCGGCGGTTTTGTCTGCCGGCAGGGAGCACCTCTCATGATTATATAAAGAACACTATCATCCTGAAAATAAAACCGGAGTATGCTTCTTTTTGCAAAAGCAAACACCTTGATTTGCCTGTTATCAATGCGGTTTTTCAACAGCTGGGCGTGAACAGTCTTGAAAAAAAATTTCCGGCTATCCGGCCACCGGCACAAAAAACCAATCTGCAGGGACAGCAATATGCCGACTTGTCGCGGATTTATGAGATAACATACCTTGCTTCCGAAAACATCGAGCAGGCCATCAACCGCCTTATGGCCACCGGCATGATAGAATATGCCCAACCACATTACATCATGAAGCCGCTGGACTATGTACCCGACGATCCGCTCATCGCCAACCAATACCACCTGGGCCTCATAGGTGCTTTCGGAGCATGGGATATGGTAAAAGGCGACAGCAATATGGTTATCGGTATCCTTGATTGGGGTGTTGACATTACGCATCCCGACTTAATTGGCAACATTAAATACAACTACCACGATCCCATTGACGGGATAGATAATGACAACGACGGCTATACCGACAATTACCGCGGCTGGGATATGGGCGAAAACGACAACAACCCCATGGGCACCATCTCGCACGGTACGTTTACCGCCGGCCTTGCTTCGGCCACCACCGACAACGGCGCCGGCATTGCAGGAACGGGATTCCAATGCAGATTTCTGCCAATAAAGGTGTGTAACGCCAATAACTTAGGCACCATGACGTACGAGAGCATCGTGTATGCGGCAGAACACGGCTGCAGCATTATAAACTGCTCGTGGGGCAGCACTTTTTATACCGGGCAATACGGGCAAGATGTTATTGACTATGCCACTATCAACCGGGGTGCGCTGGTTGTGGCCGCCGCCGGCAACGACAACAACACGGCTGTGTTTTTCCCTGCTTCCTATAATTATGTACTGAGTGTTGCGGCCAGCGACATCAACGACCATAAGGCCAATTTTTCGAACTATGGCCATTTTATTGATATCATAGCCCCGGGCGACAATGTGTGGTCAACAGGCATGGGAGGAATTTACGGCAGCTCAGGAGGCACCTCTTTTTCGGCACCCATTGTTTCGGGCTGTGCAGCCTTGCTGAGGTGCAAGTATCCTTCCCTTTCGGCATTGCAGATTGCTGAAAAACTAAAAGTAACAGCCGATGTCATAGACACCCTGCCGGCTAACCTGGCCTATCGCGATATGCTGGGGGCAGGCAGGCTTAATATTTTCAGGGCACTAAACGATTCGGTGCTACCTTCTGTACAGATGTTTAATATCAATTTTGAAAACTCGCATCATCAGGCCCTTGCCGACCCGGGCGATACTGTTTACATCACAAGCAACTTCATCAATTACCTGGCGCCTTCCACCGCCAATCTTACGATAAGCCTTACCTGCGCTTCTTCCCATGTTACCCTGCTTGATTCGGTATTTGTTGCCGGAAACCTGCCCACCTCAGGCACCATCAACAATAGTTCTGATCCGTTCAGCCTGCTCATAAAACCCGGAATAACACCAAACGAAAATCTGGTATGTAAGTTTACGATTACGGATAATAACTACAGGGCCGTTCAATATTACTACATCTATGCCAACAAGGATTATATTGATATCGACACCAATAAAATTGCCACCACCCTCACCAGCGACGGGGCGCTCGGTTACGTAGACGGGAATAGCTTGCAGGGCCTGGGCTTCAGATATAATAACGGCGAAACCATGCTGGCTGCAGGAGGTTTTATTGTTGGCCGTTCGGGAACACAGGTTTGCGATGTGTTATATGGTGATCCGGGCTTATATGACCACGACTTTACCGTAAAAACATCTATGGCCAGGGTATTTCCACCGGAGCAGGCAGATTTTGAAGGCAAGGGAATTTTTAATGATTCACTGGCAGGAACATCAAAGATAAATGTTGAGGTTACCCAGCGTGTCTTTGCCTGGAAAGAACCGCCTAACGACAAGTTTATCCTGCTGGAATACACCTTGAAAAACAAAAATGCCTATGCCCTTTCGGGCCTTTATGCCGGGCTGTATGCCGACTGGGACATTGATGGCAGCAGCACGAACCGCGCCGATTATGATGCCGAAACAAAAACCGGCTATAGTTACTCAATCTCAGGCAGCCAATATGCCGGCATAAGCCTGATTTCGTCAGGAACAGCTACACATTATGCATTTGACAATACCGGTGAAAATGGCAGTATAAATATTTCTGACGGCTTTACAAGCAGCGAAAAATATGTTGCATTGAAAACCAACAGAAATTCGGCTGGCATTTCGGGGTATGGAAATGATGTCTCGCAAATGCTTAGCTCCGGGCCGCATACCTTGGCTGCCAACGACTCGACCGTAATTGTATTTGCATTAATCGCCGGCGATCACCTGGGCGACATCCAAAGCAGCGCCACGGCGGCACATCAGGCTTATTTCCACACAGGGATAGTTTCCAATGAGCCATCAACCGCCGATGTAGTATTATTGCAAAACCAACCCAACCCGTTTAAAGAAAACACAAGTATCGGGGTTCTTGTAATGAAAAAAACTTTTGTGGAATTGTCGTATTGTAATGTTTCCGGGAGTACTTCGGGAATAATTTTTTCCGGCACTCTTGACAAAGGCTTTCATACTTTTACCACCGGAAACAATATTTCACCTGGAATTTATGTTTATACTCTTACAGGTGATGGGTTTTGCCTGAAAAAGAAAATGTGTGTTACAGAATAATTTTTACGAACAACTGACAATTTCTTCACACGCAACAAACTAAAAGAGTTATTTTTACGTCCTTATTTTGTAAACACTTGTTATGATATTAAAGATTATCAAAATATTTTTGTTATTGCTGGTAATAGTTGCGCTATGTGTTTCATGCGAAACAAAGAAAAATTGTGGTGGTATGAAGTACCACAACGATGATGTAAAGCGCGGATTAGCCCATTAAAAAAAAAGACTGCTTTTTCAGCAGTCTTTTTTTTCTCTTGTCAGAGTTATGCGTTTTCTTTTACCGGGGCATTTTTCAAGGTTTCGGTAAGGAAAGCCCAGAATTTTTCCACGGAAGGAATATTGACTTTTTCGGCCGGTGAATGCGGGAAGTTGATGGTGGGGCCAAAAGATATCATATCCCAATTTTTATAAACACCGCCCAGCAGGCCGCATTCGAGTCCTGCGTGTATGGCGCTGACATGAGGTTTTGTGCCAAATTGTTTTTCGTAAGCCAGCAGCATTTCTTTTAAAATCGGAGAGTCCATATTGGGTTTCCACCCGGGATATTGGCCATCAAAAATGCTTTCGGCACAGGCCAAAGAATAAATGCTGGCAAACATATTTTCGAGATCGTCCTTGGCTGTGTCAACAGAGCTGCGAAGCAGGGCCATCACGTCAATAACGCCGTCTTTTGATTTCACAATAGCCAGGTTGGTAGAGGTTTCCACCAGGCCTTTCATATCCTGGCTCATTCTGATTACGCCGTTTGGTGTGCCATAAATGGCATCCAGCAGGTTGTTGGTTGTTACATTGTCGATAATGGTTTTGGGCAATTCCACAGATTCTGCCAGAATCGTGATATTGTCTTCCACATTTTTATATTCGTTGATTACTATTTCAGTAAACTCTTTAATAAACTGTTTGAATTTATCCACGTTTTCTTTTGGCAGGGTAACCACGGCAAAAGATTCACGCGGGATGGCATTGCGCAGGCTTCCGCCGTCGATGCTGGAAAGCCGCATTCCCAGGTTATTATAAGCATACCATAAGATACGGTTGAGCAGTTTGTTGGAGTTAGCCCTTTCGAGGTGGATATCCACACCGGAGTGTCCTCCTTTGAGTCCTTTAACAGATATTTTCAAGGCTTCCACATTTCCGGCCACCGGTTTTTCGTCGTAGTAAAATTTCATGTTTGCGTTGGTACCGCCGGCACAACCCACGCAGAGATCGCCTTCTTCTTCCGTATCAAGGTTCAGCAGAATATCGCCTTTCAGCAGGCCTTCCTTGAGGCCGAAGGCGCCGGTCATGCCGGTTTCTTCATCAACAGTAAGCAGCATTTCGAGGGGGCCGTGCTGCAGATCGGTAGCTTCAAGCACTGCCATAGCGGCAGCCATGCCTATGCCGTTGTCGGCGCCGAGGGTAGTTCCTGTTGCCGTTACCCAGTCGCCATCAATGCGTGGTTTTATCGGATCGGTAGTAAAATCGTGCTGAATATCTGAATTGGCCTGGGGAACCATATCAAGATGCGCCTGCAGGATAATTCCTTTGCGGTTTTCCATGCCGGAGGTGGCGGGTTTGCTAACAATAACATTTCCCGTATCGTCTACTGAACATTCGAGTTGGTGAGTTTTTGCCCAGGCCAGAACGTGTTCTCTTAGTTTTTCTTCATGTGTTGAAGGGTGAGGAATGCTGCAGATGTCCTCAAAATTTTTCCATAATGCAGTCGGTTTCAAATTACTTAGTACATTTCCCATATTCATATAATTTTTAAAAGTTAGTAACTAATTTTGCAGAACAACAAATATAACAATTAATACAGAACTTTTATTTTAATAAGGTTTTTTTCACAAAAAAATAAAGGCCAAACAACCTTTTTAATATTTTTATTGTCTAAAACAATCGTAGATGAGCCTTGACAGAAATATCATTGAGGGATGCATTGCCGGCAACAGGAAAGCGCAAAAATTCCTCTTTGAAAAATATAAGGCGGCGATGATGGGCGTTTGTTTGAGGTATTGTAAAAGTAAAGATGAGGCAGAAGATGTGTTGATGGAAGCCTTTATGACGGTGCTGTCGCAGATACAGTCGTACCGTGGCGATGGATCGATAGACCAATGGATACGAAGGATAGTGGTTAACACTTCCATCAACAACTACCGGAAAAACCTAAAACATTATTTCCATGCCGACATCGAAAACATTGCCGAAACTGAGATTGAAGAGGATAACACTTTTGATATCACCGACAATCATTCTGTGGAGGAGATTATGAATGCCATGCAACAAATGCCGCAGGGATATAAAATAGTGCTGAACTTATATGTGGTGGAAGGGTATAAACATAAAGAAATTGCCGAAATGCTGAATATCACAGTAGGTACCTCAAAATCGCAACTATCGAAAGCTCGGAAAATTATACAAGACAAATTAACGAATAAGTAAGTGTACAAAATAATATGAATGAGTTTTTAAATAACGGTCCGAAAAATTTTGATGATTACCTGAGAACAGCCCTGGATAATTATCAGCCTGATGTTTCGTCAGGCGTATGGCAGTCGCTCAAACTGCAGTTATTTAAAAAGGACGCTATAGATTTTTTAACTTTTAAAAAACTCAGCCGTTCGTTCAATTCCTCCGCAAACTTCGGTGCCGCCCAGATCAAAGTGCTGGCTACGTATGCCGCTGCAGCATGTCTGGCAGTAGGAGTTGTATATGGCGCCAGCAGAATTTATAAAAGCATCGTTACTGTTCCTGTCGAAAAAAACTCCACCACAGAACCGCAAACCAATATCTCCACAGAAGCCGGTATCCCCGGTAATACTGCAGACACCCAAGTAGCGGTCGAAGAACATTCAAATTCAAGTATTCCGGGAAACAATCGTTTCAACCGCACCGTAGTGTCATCAGGTGCCGAAAATGAAGCAGGCCAGGCGGTTCAGGCGGCCACAGATAATGGCCCGGACAATAGCATGCCGGCCACATCTCAAAAAGCAGAAAATGCCGAAACACATACGTCACTGCAAAATTATATTGAAAAGGTAACCTCCCAGGATAAGCCATCCGGCAAAGAAACCGTAGTGCAAAACTTACCGGAAACCATAGATATTCCTGAGACACCTGTTGAAGAGATGGTTGAAAATGAAACCGACCCTTATGCTTATAATCTGGAAATACCCAATGTAATCACGCCTAATGGCGATGGTTATAATGACTTATTTAAAATCAGGAATCTCGACAAATATACCAACAATACGCTGACCATTGCCAACCGAAACGGCCAGGTGGTTTTTGAAACCAACAATTATCAGAACAACTGGGATGCCCAAAACCTTGACGCAGGCACGTATTATTACATATTGTCTTACAAAGACAACAAACAAAACAAGGGAATTATCAAAGGAACCTTGTCGGTGGTGCGCTGATTGTGATTATTGGCCCGATGAATCTTTTTCAATTTCCCTGAAAGAGATGTATTTCCCCTCGTACAGCATCGTGAGAAACCGGGTTACCCGCTGGTCAACCGGCATTATTTTTTC
>JAGNBV010000108.1 GCA_018004645.1 Bacteroidales bacterium | reverse complement strand
CACTCTGCAAGCATTCTCGTCTGGAAACCGATTAATAAAATACAATGTATTCATAACTTTTTTCTTGCAAAGAAACATCATGAGTGCGTCAAAATATGTCGTAGTGTATAATTGTGATTAATCAATAAATTTAATATAATTTCGTTTGACATCCAAGCATTTACTAAAATTTCACACAAATAATTTAAAAGACTAAATAATGGCCTGATTTTTGTTTAGAATAATTCTAAATAATAAAAATCATGAAAAACAAACTATTTATATCATCCGCAACAAATACAGGCTTGTTGATACTGCGAATCGGCATCGGCATCATGTTTATACTCCATGGCATACCCAAATTGGCAGGCGGCCCTGCCACATGGGATTTTCTCGGCTCACAGATGGACATAATAGGAGTGGGGTTGGGGGCCACCTTCTGGGGATTTATGGCCGCACTTTCCGAATCACTGGGAGGATTATTACTTATTCTTGGCTATTTTACACGCCCCGCTGCCTTTTTAATGTTATTTACCATGTTCATGGCAACGCTAATGCATCTCACCAATGGCGACGGATTAAAAGGCGCTTCACACGCCATCGAACTAGGCATTGTGTTTCTGGCAGTCATACTTACGGGCGCCGGCCGGTTCAGTCTGGATCATCTGATATTTGCCCAAAGAAATAAATAAAAACGCCGGATCAATGACCGGCGTTTTTTTATAATCAGAATAATTTATTATTCAAGGGAATGTACTACAAGCCCGCTGCGCAGTTTGGGTTCAAACCAGGTGGTTTTCGGAGGCATGATGTTGCCGGTGTCGGCAATGTTTATCAACTGTTCCATCGAAACAGGATACAGGGCAAAAGCAGCTTTCATCTCGCCCGAATCCACGCGTTTTTTCAGTTCGCCTAAGCCACGGATGCCGCCCACAAAGTCAATACGCTTGTCGGTTCTCAAATCTTTGATGCCAATAATCTCATCAAGGACGAGCTTCGAAAGGATGGTAACATCAAGCACTCCGATGGGATCAGCATCGTTGAATGTGCCGGGTTTTGCTGTGAGTGAATACCATTTGCCATCAAGGTAAAGACTAAAGTTATGAAGTTTTTCTGGTTTGTATATTTCACTTCCTTTTAGTACAACGGTAAAAACTTTTTCGAGTTTTTTCAGAAATTCTTCCGGTGTCAGCCCGTTCAGGTCTTTGATCACCCGGTTGTAGTCGATGATGGTCAACTGGTTTGCCGGAAAGTGCACAGCCAGGAAGAAATTGTATTCTTCCGTGCCGGTATGGTTGGGGTTGTTTTGTTTTTTTTCATTGCCAACCAGGGCAGCGGCGGCGGTGCGGTGATGTCCGTCGGCTACATAGGTGTACGGAATTTTTCCGAAAAGTCCAACTAACTTGTTGATGGTTTCATCATCACGTATTACCCAAAAGTGATGTCCGAACCCGTCCACAGAGGTAAAGTCATATTCTGCAGGTTGGTTTTTCACTATGTTTTCCACGATGTCGTCAATTTCTTTAACGGCAGGGTAGGTAAAGAAAACGGGCTCCATGTTGGCATTGGTGTTGCGAACATGTTTCATGCGGTCTTCTTCTTTTTCTTTCCGGGTAAGTTCATGTTTTTTGATGATACCGTTCATATAGTCGGTAACTCCGGCACAACCTACAATGCCGTATTGTGTCTTGCCGTTCATGGTCTGTGCATAAATATACAGGCAGTCTTTTTCGTCCTGTACCAGCCATTTGTTTTCACGGAATTTGATAAAGTTTTCTTTTCCTTTGTCATAAACCGGTGCGTCGTGTTCGTCGATATCCGGTGCCAGGTCGATTTCGGGCTTAATGATATGCAGGAGCGAATAGGGGTTCCCGTCGGCTTCGATGCGGGCTTCTTTTGAGTTCAGCACATCATAAGGCCTTGAGGCCACCTGGTGAGCAATATTTTTTGGAGGGCGCAACCCTTTAAATGGTTTTAAAATAGCCATGCTAATAATTTTTGATTAATTAATAATTGCGTACTGTGATAATTGCTAAAACAACATTTGCGGATGGAGCCTAGGCGATGTCGTGGTTTATGTTGAGGTTGTCTTCAAAATCATCTTCGGTTTTCTCACCCGGCTTTTCGGTTCTCTGCAACGATGCTATCAGGGCGCCTATCATTTTGGTCATTTCTATCAGCGCATTGCGCGATTCTTCCACTTCCTGTGTTGACAGGTATTGTAACTTTTCTGCAATGGTCGTATAAACAATACATTCTCTGATAGCGCTTTTTGCCATTTTCAGATAATAGATAAACTGTGTTTTATTTCTGCTGGAGCCTTCCGAAATGTTGATGGATATGGCCTGCGCGGCATTGATAAACCTGTTGGTCATGCACAGCCTGCTGCTTTCAGGCACCAGTTGCGTGTGGGTATAGACCCAGTTTACATAATCGATAGCTTTGTTGTAAATTCTCAGATCTTCGAACCTGAAGAAAAGTATATTCTTTTCGTTTTCCATTCCTTTGAGTTATTATGGTGCAGTGTTGTTAATAGCTTAAACCCTTATTAAAACTTGTTTACCTGGAATTTGGTTATGCCATTTTTCAGGAAACCCACAATTTGGTTGGCTGCTGCCAGGCCTGCATTGATGTTGGCTTCGGATGTTTCGGCACCTTGTTTTTTGGGGGTAGCATAATAACGGTTTTCATATTTTCCGTTGATTTCTTCATGACATGCAGGGGCAATATCGGAACAATACCTGAAGTCCGGGCGTTCGTTGAGCATACGTTTTAAAGATTCTTCGCAGATAACTTCTTTGCGGGCAGTATTGATAATAGTTGCGCCTTTTGGCATTTTCGACATCAGGTCGAAATTGATGGATCCTTTTGTTTTTTCGTTTGCGGGGATATGCAGCGAGATGTACTGGCAGGTGCTGTATAATTCTTCCACGTTGTCAACGGCTTTCACGCCTTCGCTTTCGATGACGGATTTTTCAATAAAGGGGTCAAAAGCGTACACTTCCATGCCAAAACCTTTGGCGATGGCGGCTACAAGTTTCCCAACATAGCCGTAAGCATGCATACCGAGTTTTTTTCCTTTTAATTCGTTGCCCGAGCCGCCTTTAAATTGCTGGCGCGAGATAAATACCATCATACCCAGGGCGAGTTCAGCCACGGCGTTGGAATTTTGTCCCGGTGTATTCATGGCAACTATCTTACGGGCGCTGGCCGCATTCAGGTCAATATTATCAAATCCGGCACCGGCACGGACAATTATTTTTAGGTTTTTTGCAGCATCAATTACTTCGGCGGTGGCCTTATCACTTCTGATAATCATTGCATCTACATCGGCAACTGCCTTAATCAGGTCGGCCTTGTCGGTATATTTTTCCAACAAGATGGTTTCAAAACCGGCTTCGTCAAAAATTTTTTTAATTCCGTTTACAGCCACAGCTGCAAAGGGCTTTTCAGTAGCTATTAGAACTTTTGCCATGATAAAATTAGTTTTAGGTGTTTAATATAAGTTTTTTAGTAATGATAAAACAAAAATAGTAATTTTAAAACAAAAAGGATAAAATAATCTGCATTAACAAATTATTTTATCCTTTTGTTATTTGGAATTATGCCTTGGAGGCTTCAAATTCTTTCATACAATCAACAAGGGCCTGCACACTTTCGATAGGCATGGCGTTGTATATAGAAGCTCTGAAACCGCCAACCGAACGATGGCCCTTAATTCCTATCATGCCTTTTGATTTGGCAAAATTCATGAATTCTTCTTCAAGGTTCTGATAATCCGGTTTCATCACAAAGCATACGTTCATCAGTGAACGCGAATCTTTTTCTACCGTACCCACAAAAATCTTGCTGCTGTCGATAGCGTCGTATAATACGGCAGCTTTTTTCTTGTTCATTTCTTCCATTACTTTAACTCCGCCTATTGATTTCAGCCAGCGCAGTGTTTCCATAATGGTATAGATTGGCAGACACGGAGGGGTGTTGAACATAGAACCTTCTTTGATATGGGTTCTGTAGTCGAGCATCGAAGGGATAACCCGGGATACTTTGCCAAGGATATCTTCGCGAACAATCACGAAGGTAGCGCCTGCAGGGCCGAGGTTTTTCTGTGCGCCGCCATAGATCAGGGCGTATTTGGAGACATCCACCGGACGGCTGAAGATATCTGATGACATATCGGCTACCAAAGGAACAGGGCTGTCCATATCGTATCTGATTTCCGATCCGTAAATGGTATTGTTAGTGGTGATGTGCATGTAGTCCACATCTTTAGGAATTTCCCATCCTTTGGGGATGTATGAGAAATTTTTATCTGCAGAAGAACCTACTATCAGCACTTCGCCAAAAAGTTTTGCTTCTTTGATGGCTTTTTTTGCCCACACGCCTGTTTCCAGGTATGCAGCTTTCTTTTCCATCAGGTTGTATGGAACCATACAGAACTGCATGCTGGCGCCGCCTCCCAGGAATAATACATGATATCCTTCGGGAATGCCAAGCTGTTCTTTGAACAGGGCTACTGCTTCGTCGATGATGGCCTGAAAATCTTTGCTCCTGTGCGAAATTTCCAGTATTGACATACCAATTCCGTTGAGATCAAGAATGGCGTTTGCAGTGTTTTCAATGGCTACCCTGGGCAGGATAGAAGGACCAGCGTTAAAATTGTGTACTTTTTTCATACTTATTTAAGTTTAAATTATTAAGTTTTTTCATCATATTTTTTGCAAAGTAAGTAATTATAATGGAATAAAAAAAATGAAAAGCCAGGAAAAAATAACTTTTTACAATACAGTGATTTACAGTTGCGGAGGAGCAAACTTTTTCTTTTTGTCAGGTTGCGGATTGCGCGCATCGACATCTTTTACAAAGACCCAGCGGCCGTTTTCAAAAATAAAAGCGTCGTAAATGTTGGTCTCAGGCACATAAAACTGGTATTGTCCTTCCAGGTTGGCTACGTATTTGGAGGTGCGGGCATCAACAGGCGACAGGCGGTCGAAAATTATCATCCGGGCCCGGGTGGTTTTTACTTTTGCCGCCACCTTTTTATCGGCAGAGATCGCTTTGTTGGATTTTTTATCCTTTTTACTGTAGGAGGATTTTACTGTCTTTGCAGGCTTCACCACTGTGTGCAGGGTCTGGCTTTCGTAACGGAGCAGCATACTGGTGCGTGCCGAAAACTCAAAAATGTGACGCGTGGCTTTGTTGTTTTTCCTGAACAGGCGTTTGCCAAAAACCGGTGTTCCGTTAGAACGGAAAGTCAGAATTTCAACAACTTTTTTGGTGGTCAGGGTGGAGTTGCCTTTCCAGCCCAGCAGGGTGTATTGCTTTCGGCCCTGATAATGGCAGGGGATAATGTCGTAGTATATGGCCCCGAACCATTTGTTGTGGTCGGTTATATCAGTTTCAGGGTATAGTACTTCAACGGTTTTGTCGTTTAGTTTGATGTATTTTTTAATGCCGTACTGATTGTCAGGAAACACAATGTAGCCGAAATACTCATAGGTGCCATTTTCTTTGGCTATGCCCCAGGTTAACAATTTAAACTTCTTGTCAGGGGCCGTCAGTGCAGCAATTTTTTTCAGCGAATCAAAAGGAAATTCAAAGTATTTTTCAGACGAAAAAATCTTTTCCAGCAACACCTGCAGCTTTTCGTTGGCTTCATATTTTTTAAAATCGGGATTTTCGCTGGCAATTGTATTGGAGTATAACCTTAATGAATCCAGTTGCCTGGACTTGTCTTGCGAAAAAACTGCCGCCGGCACCAGTATTGCCAAAACAAAAAATATTAACAAGCGATAACGCATCCGAATTCGATAAATATTAATGTTAACGAAAATCGTGTCTGGTTTATTTTACCACGCCAATTTCCATTATTTTTGACAAAAATATAAAAAATGGATGAAAAAATCATTCCTATTACTGCCGAAGAACATATAACAAACTTTAAAAAGCTGTCGGAAGTGCTGAATTGTTTCGTTCAGCGCACTACCAGCGGTGATTTACCTGAAACCCTGATTTTACAGGAGGCCGTTGACCAAAGTGTTAAATACAATGGTTTTTTTACAAGGGAAAGTGTTTTGTACTCGCTGACGGCCATTGCCGGTATGCTCGCAGATGGCAAACTAAACCAGTGGGCCGGAGCTTATCCCCGGCTTGCCGGCAACATAAAAACCCCGAAAAAGATTGCGGTGGTAATGGCCGGAAATATTCCTCTTGTCGGATTTCATGATTTTTTGTGTGTGCTGATTAGCGGTAACATTTTTATTGGAAAATTGTCGCAAAACGACCGTTTTTTATTGCCGGCCATAGCCCGGATTCTGATAGAAAACGATCCCAGATACCGCGAATTAATTTGCTTTACAGAAGATAAGCTGCAGGGATTCGATGCCGTGATAGCTACAGGAAGTAATAATACCTCGCGCTACTTTGAATATTATTTTGAAAAATACCCGCACATCATCCGCCGGCACCGCAACAGCCTTGCTGTGCTGTCGGGCAATGAAACCCCGGAACAACTGCATTTGCTGGGAGGCGACATTTTTAACTATTTCGGCATGGGGTGTCGCAATGTCACAGGGCTTTTTGTGCCGCCAAATTATGATTTCGCGCAATTTGTGTCGGGCATGCATTCCTTCGCCGGAATAAATGACCACAACAAATACAGAAATAATTACGATTATTATAAAACGATTTTCATCATAAATAATCAGCCATTTGTTGATGGAGGATTTTTTATTTTGAAGGAAGATTCATCAATAAATTCGCCGGTTGCCGTTATTCATTTCCAGCAATACAACAGCCTGAGTGAGGTGAGGTCTTTTATCGACAAAAACAAAGACAATATACAGTGTGTGGTGGGAGGACTTTTTGACGGGATTCATACCATAGATTTTGGAAAAGCCCAAAGCCCCGAATTGTGGGATTATGCCGACAATGTGGATACTATGGAGTTTTTATATAATTTATAAAAAAAGTATGTTATAACACTGTAATACAGAATGTAAAAATATCAGTTTAATATAAATTTTATTAAAATAAATAAAAAAACTTTCCGAAACTCTTGTTTATAAATAAAAGTAGTGTAATTTTGCACCTGAATTTTAAAAAATAAATCAATTATGAAAAAAGGTATTCATCCGAAAGATTATCGTTTAGTGGTTTTCAAAGATACATCCAATGACTATACTTTTATAACCCGTTCAACGGCGCCCACCAAAGAAACTATTGTTTGGGAAGATGGCAAGGAATATCCATTGGTAAAACTTGAAATTTCACACACTTCGCATCCATTTTATACAGGAAAGATGAAATTTGTGGATACAGCAGGCCGTGTTGACAAATTCCGCAACCGTTACAAAAAACATTACGACAAAAAAGGAGAAACAAGGAAGGAAGGCCTTCCGGAAAATGAAACTCCAAAAAGCGAAGAATAATGATTTAAAAACCCCGAAAGCAATGCCGGGGTTTTTTATTTCCTTTACAGATAGTATGTTCGCTGGGAAATCATGAAAATTTTCCCCTATTATTTTTATTTTTTTGTCATAAATATCAGGATATTTTGTTAATATTGTAGTTTGGCAAATTTTACTGCATATGAATTATATACTTTTTGATGACTCTTCGCGCATGGATTTGTACCCCATGACGTTAATAAGGCCTGTGGCAGATATCAGGATCGGTATAATGACCATACGCGAAAAATGGGAAAAATTTCTGAAGGATCCCGTGTCCATACTTACCGATAAGTATCTTAGCACGAAATATCCGCTGGTAAAAGGGAAAAACAATATTCTTATCAACGCTTCCGTATGCCCGAACTCTAACCTAGTTAAAGCGATTATCAGGCTGAAGGCCGGTCAGGCTCTTGTTTGCGAAGACTATATCATCGCCTATAATATTGATGAAAATGACCTGGAATTGGGCGATACCGCCGACGAGGCACGAATCGAAGACAGCGACAAGATCGACCTGGAAGGACTGAACGAAATTATCTGCGATATCCCCCACATGAGAATAAGCTATCCCTGGGATATCTTTTCTTTTAACGGACAGGCCATAAAAGATGATTTTGCCCTGCTGACCAAAGGCCGTAAATCTGCAGCTATCAGTGCTACCAACAAGGTAATAGCTGCAGAAAACATCTTCATCGAACCCGGAGCCAAAGTGGAATGCGCTATAATAAATGCTACCGAAGGCCCGGTGTATATCGGAAAAGACGCCGAAGTAATGGAGGGAGCTATTATCAGAGGGCCTTTTGCCCTTTGCGAACATTCAGTACTGAAAATGGGAGCCAAGATTTACGGGCCAACAACCATAGGACCCTATTCAAAAGTGGGCGGCGAGCTCAACAATACGGTGATATTCGGATATACCAACAAGGCTCACGACGGTTTTATCGGTAATTCCGTGATTGGCGAATGGTGCAACCTTGGCGCTGATTCCAATAATTCAAACCTGAAAAATACTTACGATGAAGTAAAAATGTGGAATTATACGCAGGAAAAATTCATCCCTTCAGGCCTGCAGTTTTGCGGTTTGATAATGGGCGATCATTCCAAGTGCGGGATAAACACCATGTTCAATACCGGCACGGTAATAGGCGTGAATGCCAACATTTTCGGGCATGGCTTTCAACGTTGTTTTATCCCGTCGTTCAGTTGGGGAAGCTCGGTGTCGGGATATACTACATACGACATTGCAAAAGCCCTCGAGGTGGCAAAAAATGTTTACCAGCGCCGCGGCCTTGAATTGTCGAAGGAGGATATGGATATTTTAGAATCCGTTTTCAAACTGACCTTTCCCTTCAGGAAAAAAGTAAAGTATGTGAAGTAAATCGGATGAATTAAATGTTTTCATCAAGCTTGGCATTTTATTTGACAGAGCCTATGCCTGATCTGTTGTTTTTGTTGGAACATACGCCTTTAAATCAAAAATTCATATCAGATTTGTTGTTGAACTGACACATTGTCATAATTGGAATTATATGGAATTTTCTGCTGAATTGGAAAAAAAACTGAAGCTATTAAGTCTTGT
>JAGNBV010000016.1 GCA_018004645.1 Bacteroidales bacterium | reverse complement strand
TCCAGCCCCAGGATGTGACGAGCCGACATCGAGGTGCCAAACCACTCCGTCGATGTGAGCTCTTGGGAGTGATCAGCCTGTTATCCCCGGAGTACCTTTTATCCTTTGAGCGATGGCCCTTCCATACGGAACCACCGGATCACTATGTCCTAGTTTCCTACCTGCTCGACTTGTAGGTCTCACAGTCAAGCACCCTTATGCCATTGCACTCTACGCACGGTTACCAAACGTGCTGAGGGTACCTTTGAAAGCCTCCGTTACTCTTTTGGAGGCGACCACCCCAGTCAAACTACCCACCATGCACTGTTTCCCGACTAAGTCGGGATTAGGCTTCAAAGAAACAAAGGGTGGTATTTCAAGGTTGACTCCACGAAAGCTAGCGCCTCCGCTTCACAGTCTCCCACCTATCCTACACATTGTTTATCCAAAGTCAATGCAAAGTTGCAGTGAAGGTTCACGGGGTCTTTCCGTCCCGTTGCGGGTATCCGGCATCTTCACCGGAACTACAATTTCACCGAGCTCATGGCTGAGACAGCGCCCAGATCGTTACACCATTCGTGCAGGTCGGAACTTACCCGACAAGGAATTTCGCTACCTTAGGACCGTTATAGTTACGGCCGCCGTTTACTGGGGCTTCAATTCAATGCTTCGCCTTGCGACTAACATCTCCTCTTAACCTTCCAGCACCGGGCAGGTGTCAGGCCTTATACTTCATCTTAAAATTTTGCAAAGCCATATGTTTTTGCTAAACAGTCGCCTGGGCCATTTCTCTGCGCCCTACCGAAATAGGGACCCTTTTTTCCGAAGTTACAGGGTTAATTTGCCTAGTTCCTTAGCCATGGATCACTCGAGCACCTTTGGATTCTCTCCTCGACCACCTGTGTCGGTTTCCGGTACGGGTTGCATATATCTGAAGCTTAGAAATTTTTCTTGGAAGCATGCTTAGGTCCATTATCCGCTTGTCCGAAGACTCACGGTACTATCAGGTTTCAGCAAGAACTACGGGTTTTCCTGTTAGTTCTTATACCTACGCCCTTCAACGTACTATTCCGTCAGTACGCAGGACTTTCACTTCTCCGTTATTCCATCGCAATATATGCAAGTACATGAATATTAACATGTTTACCATCGACTACGCCTTTCGGCTTCGCCTTAGGACCCGACTAACCCTGATCCGATTAGCGTTGATCAGGAAACCTTGGTCTTTCGGTGTGCAGGTTTCTCACCTGCATTATCGTTACTTATGCCTACATTTGCTTTTCCAGCCGCTCCAACATACCTTACGATACATCTTCGACGCAACTGGAATGCTCCCCTACCAATTGAATTGCTTCAATTCCATAGCTTCGGTATTATGCTTATGCCCGATTATTATTCACGCCCGATCGCTCGACTAGTGAGCTGTTACGCACTCTTTAAATGAATGGCTGCTTCCAAGCCAACATCCTAGCTGTCAATGCAATCAGACTTCGTTAAACCAACTTAGCATAAATTTGGGGACCTTAGCTGATGGTCTGGGTTATTTCCCTCTCGGCACTGGACCTTAGCACCCAGCGCCTCACTCCCGAGTATATATCATAGCATTCGGAGTTTGTCAGGATTTGGCAGGCGGTGAAGCCCCCTAGTCCAATCAGTAGCTCTACCTCTATGATACTCATACCTCGAGGCTGTTCCTAGAAACATTTCGGGGAGTACGAGCTATCTCTCAGTTTGATTAGCCTTTCACCCCTACACACAACTCATCCAAAGACTTTTCAACGTCAACTGGTTCGGTCCTCCATCAACTGTTACGCTGACTTCAACCTGGTCATGTGTAGATCACAAAGTTTCGCGTCTACCCCCACTAACTACACGCCCTATTCAGACTTGCTTTCGCTTCGGCTCCTTCCGTAAACAGAATTAACCTTGCTAGTGAGGAGTAACTCGTAGGCTCATTATGCAAAAGGCACGCCGTTAGCTACTAACCATGCAAGCATGGTGTTGGCCTCCGACCGCTTGTAAGTGTACGGTTTCAGGTTCTATTTCACTCCTCTGTTCGAGGTTCTTTTCACCTTTCCTTCACAGTACTTGTTCGCTATCGGTCTCTCAGTAGTATTTAGCCTTACCAGATGGTGCTGGCAGATTCCCACAGGATTTCTCCGGTCCCGCGGTACTCAGGATACTGCTAGGTAGCAAATTTATTTCATGTACGGGACTATCACCCGCTATGGTCTAGCTTTCCAGAAATGTTCCATTATAAATTTGCAGTCCACGTTGCAGTCCTACAACCTCCCGATTGCCTTAACAATCGGGATTTGGGCTGTTCCCCGTTCGCTCGCCACTACTTAGGGAATCACTATTGTTTTCTCTTCCTCCACTTACTAAGATGTTTCAGTTCGGTGGGTTGACTTCCCTTGCGGGATATTCCGACTTCATCGGAACAGGTTTCCCCATTCGGAAATCTCCGGATCAAAGGCTATTAGCGCCTCCCCGAAGCTTATCGCAGCTGGTCACGTCCTTCATCGTCTCTGAGAGCCAAGGCATCCTCCATACACTCTTAATTACTTTCTTGTACTTAATCTATTATATAGATGCTTGAGTTTTTCTCGATTAATCATCAATTATTGTATTTTCTTCCAATATGTCAAAGAACTTATTTACCTTTCGGTAATGTGTTCAGAATTTCAGTATCACCTGAGAACTTTGTTAAAATTTGCTCTGTCGAGCCATTCTGAAATAAGTATTTTAAAGAACAATTTTTGTGGAGAATAACGGATTCGAACCGTTGACCCCCTGCGTGCAAGGCAGGTGCTCTAGCCAGCTGAGCTAATCCCCCAAAACGAATTTGTAGTCTCGAGCAGATTTGAACTGCTGACCCCTACATTATCAGTGTAGTGCTCTAACCAGCTGAGCTACGAGACTATTGCATTGCTGTTTAAGAGCCCTAAGCTGAGCTCGTTGTGGGCAATCATTATAAATAATGAAGAAAGAGTAAGAAAGAGGAATATCTTTCCGGAAATTCCGGAAAATAATAAATCACTCTAGAAAGGAGGTATTCCAGCCACACCTTCCGGTACGGCTACCTTGTTACGACTTAGCCCCAGTCATCGGTTTTACCCTAGGCAATTCCTTGCGGTCATCGACTTCAGGTACTCCCGACTTCCATGGCTTGACGGGCGGTGTGTACAAGGCCCGGGAACGTATTCACCGGATCATTGCTGATATCCGATTACTAGCGAATCCAACTTCACGAAGTCGAGTTGCAGACTTCGATCCGAACTGAGACCGGTTTTAGAGATTTGCATCCAGTCACCTGGTAGCTGCCCTCTGTACCGGCCATTGTAGCACGTGTGTAGCCCTGGGCGTAAGGGCCGTGCTGACTTGACGTCATCCCCACCTTCCTCACTACTTGCGTAGGCAGTTTCGCTAGAGTGCCCAGCATTACCTGATGGCAACTAACAATAGGGGTTGCGCTCGTTATGGGACTTAACCCGACACCTCACGGCACGAGCTGACGACAGCCATGCAGCACCTTGCAATTTTCATCTACATTTCTGCAGACACCTTCTTGCGAAGTATAGCATTCAAGCCCAGGTAAGGTTCCTCGCGTATCATCGAATTAAACCACATGCTCCTCCGCTTGTGCGGGCCCCCGTCAATTCCTTTGAGTTTCAACCTTGCGATCGTACTCCCCAGGTGGATTACTTATTGCTTTCGCTTAGACGCTGACTGTATATCGCCAACATCGAGTAATCATCGTTTACAGCGTGGACTACCAGGGTATCTAATCCTGTTTGATCCCCACGCTTTCGTGCATGAGCGTCAGTTATAGTTTAGTGAGCTGCCTTCGCAATTGGTGTTCTGTGTCATATCTAAGCATTTCACCGCTACATGACACATTCCGCCCACTTCAAATATACTCAAGAATAACAGTATCAATGGCAGTTCTGCAGTTAAGCTGCAGGATTTCACCACTGACTTACTATTCCGCCTGCGCACCCTTTAAACCCAATAAATCCGGATAACGCTAGGATCCTCCGTATTACCGCGGCTGCTGGCACGGAGTTAGCCGATCCTTATTCTTACGGTACCATCAGCCCCCGACACGTCGGGGGGTTTTTTTCCGTACAAAAGCAGTTTACAACCCATAGGGCCGTCATCCTGCACGCGGCATGGCTGGTTCAGACTTGCGTCCATTGACCAATATTCCTTACTGCTGCCTCCCGTAGGAGTCTGGTCCGTGTCTCAGTACCAGTGTGGGGGATTTTCCTCTCAGAACCCCTAGACATCACAGCCTTGGTGAGCCGTTACCTCACCAACTAGCTAATGTCGCGCATGCCCATCTTAAACCGCCGGAGCTTTAAATGTAAAAAGATGCCTCTTCACAGTGTTATGGGGCATTAATCCCTCTTTCGAGGGGCTATTCCCCAGTTTAAGGTAGGTTGCATACGTGTTACGCACCCGTGCGCCGGTCGCCGCCAGGTATTGCTACCCGCGCTGCCCCTCGACTTGCATGTATTAAGCCTGCCGCTAGCGTTCATCCTGAGCCAGGATCAAACTCTTCATTGTAAAAATTTGATCTTAAATGTTCTCAAGATTTACTATTCTTCTCAAGGTTATTGACAAGAGATATTCACTCTTTTCTTACCTTCTTCAATATTTTCAAAGAACTTGTCTTTCTGTTTTCCATTTTCATCAAATGGGGTTGCAAAATTACTCACTTTTTCTTTATCTCCAAATTTTTTTTCACTTTTTTTTAAAATATTTTTTTTAACATTCTAAATCAGTGATTTAAATCAGAAAATATTTTAAAGAACTTCTTTTTTCAACCCTTATTGTCAAACGGGAGTGCAAAGGTAAACCTTTTTTTTAATCTCCAAACTTTTTTTTACTTTTTTTTTATTTTTTTTTGAAATTTCTTCTTAATCAACCTTTTTATACAATATTTATATTATAAGGTTACACCTGATGACGACTTTTTTGTATTTTTACTTTCGTTAATACCGTTTGTCGTGATGAAAAAGTGGATGAAAAAATACTCACTAATATACTTATGCCTGCTGGCAGTCCTTATTTGTAGCGCCTTTCAACGGCTCAACGCTCAGAATGAGACCGGACAGGAACCCAGCCGCAGTTTTCAGGAGCCTTTTAAAAAGACTTTCTTTACCGGAGGAAGCCTGGGTTTGCAGTTCGGCACCGTTACCATGATAGATGTTTCGCCCCAGTTCGGATACTATATTCTTGAAAATATCTCTGCAGGCATTGGCGTTACCTATCAATATATTGCCGACCACCGTTACACGCCAAAGGCTACTATGCACGTGCTGGGAGGCAGGGTGTTTACCAATCTGCATTTCCCTTTTTTCAACGCCATCTTTGCCCATGGCGAATATGAGTTTATGGCATACAAAACCAATGTCTTCAGCTCTACCAACCTGCCCGAATGGATCACACTCTCGAATGTACTGGCGGGCGTTGGATACCGGCAGCGGGTTTACGGAAGGTCATGCATTACCTTAATGGTATTGTGGAATTTCAACGAATCACCTTATAATTTGTACAGCAACCCGGTGATACGGGCAGGCTTTGATATAGGATTGTAAGATAAAAAAACTCACCTTACTCGTTACCATCAATATCATTGTATCATATGGAACACAACCCTGGTGGAAAAAAAAGTGAAAAGATAGTTGTATTCTGGTTTCGCAGAGATCTCAGGACAGATGACAACAGGGGTTTTTATCATGCCTTATCATCGGGATATCCTGTACTGCCAGTGTTCATCTTTGATGCAAATATCCTGGAACAGGCTGATGACAGCCGGGATGCCAGGGTACTGTTTATATGCAGCGCGTTGTCCGCTGTAGATCAGACCATGTGTCTTGCGGGATCATCCTTACGGGTATTTTACGGAAAACCGGCCGGGATATTTGCTATGCTTTCCGAAAAGCTGAATATCCATGCGGTTTACACCAACACCGATTATGAACCTTTTGCCATACAGCGGGATGCTGAAGTCGCGGCAGTGCTGAAAAAGAAAATCACTGATTTCAAAGCTTTCAAAGACCAGGTTATTTACGACACTACGGATATCATAAAACCGGACGGTACTCCTTATAGTGTTTTCACGCCCTACTCGAAAGCATGGAAGAAAAGGTTTCTTCAAGAAAGTCATACTTATTATAATTCGGAAAAGCTGTTGGGAAATCTGGTAAAACATCTGCAGGCAGATTTTCCGGATGATACTATATTTCATATTGCGGAAACGGCACCTTTGCCACCAGTGGTAATCCCTGCAACCATCATCCGTGATTATCACAAAACCCGTGATTATCCTGCATTGGATGGGACAACAAAACTGGGCCACCACTTGCGTTTTGGAACGGTTAGCATCAGAAAAGTTGTTGCTGCCGCGGCCATCAATGAAACCTGGCTCAATGAGCTTATATGGCGGGAATTTTTTATGATGATACTATGGCATTTTCCGCAGGTAGTTACAGAGAGTTTCAAGAAAAAATACGACGATATCTCATGGCGAAACAATGAGGAGGAATTTGCCCGGTGGTGCCGTGGTGAAACAGGATTCCCCATAGTGGATGCCGGTATGCGGGAACTCCATGCAACAGGCTGGATGCATAACAGGGTACGCATGATTACCGCAGGATTTTTGGTGAAGCATCTTTTGACAGACTGGCGATGGGGAGAGGCTTATTTTGCACAGAAGCTGATAGATTACGAACTGGCTTCAAACAACGGCAACTGGCAGTGGGCAGCGGGTAGCGGCTGCGATGCAGCGCCCTATTTCCGTATCTTTAACCCGGCCGAACAGACCAGAAAGTTTGACCCGCAACATGAATACATAAAAAAGTGGGTGCCGGAATATGCCACAAAAAATTATGCCCAACCGTTGGTTGAGCATAACTTTGCGAGGGAACGCGCCCTCAATACATACAAAAGGTCTTTATTACGATAAAGACTATTTAACGCTTTTCAGCACCTCGAGCAGCAGGTCCCAGCATTTCTGGACGGTATTGATCTCAATCTTTTCTCCGGGGGCATGCACACCCATCAAAGTCGGGCCAAATGAAATCATGTCCATACCGGGATATTTCTCGCCGATGAGTCCGCATTCAAGGCCGGCATGTATTGCCTTTACCAGAGGATCGGAGCCATAAAGCTTCTTATAAGATTTTTTGGACGCCTCCAGCATTTTAGAGTTCAGATTGGGTTTCCAGCCGGGATAACCATAAGCATGGGAGATTTTCACTCCTTTGTGCTGGAATGCGCAATCTACCATATCCACCATATCCTGTTTGGCCGATTCGATAGAACTGCGCTGGCTGGTGGCAATCTTGATCTCATTGTCTTTTAATAAGGGTATTTCCTTATCGTCGGCTTCATCTTTTTTGTCGCCTTTCATTTTTACGGAAGCCAGGTTGGTGGAGGTTTGCACCAGACCCTGAATATCCGGTGACATAGTGATAACGCCGTGGGGACAAGCATACAGGCAATTGAGCAGTGTTTGCTGGGTTTTTATATCGAGCACCTGAGCAGGTTTTTTGGCTCCCGTGCAGGTAATGGTCAGTTGAGGTTCGTTAGTTTGGTATTCGTCTTTAATGTTCCTGGCCACCTCATTGAAATATGCGGCAAAGACCGTGGTATTTTTTTTGGGAATCACGACTATGCATTTTCCTTCGCGGGCTATAGCATTGCGCAGGTTTCCTGCTTTGATATATGATATTCTTGCATCGAATTTTTTTGAAATATTCCACAGGATGCGATTCAGCAATTTCACGGCATTGCCTCTGTTTTTGTTGATGTCTTCGCCGGAATGGCCTCCCTGCAAATCGCCGACATTGATGAGGAAAGCCTCATGAGCTGCCGGAACGGGTTCCTTTTTGTACAGGAATCTTGCCACCGTGTCGCCGCCGCCGGCACATCCGATAGTAAATTCGCCTTCTTCTTCCGAGTCCAGATTGATGAGCATACGGCTTTTTAAGAAGTCGGGTTTCAGCGAGAAAGCGCCTTTAAGGCCGGTTTCTTCATCAACCGTAAACAGGCATTCGATGGGACCATGCTCGATGGAAATATCGGCCAATATAGCCATCTGCATGGCAACGCCGATACCATTGTCGGCGCCCAGGGTGGTTTCTTTTGCTATCAGCCAGCCTTTTTCAACAACGGCCTTGATTGGGTCCTTTTCGAAATCATGAGTAATGTTGCTGTTTTTCTCACAAACCATATCCACATGGCTTTGCAACACAACCCAGGGAAGTTTCTCTTTGCCCTTGGTGGCCGGTTTGCGGATAAGCACATTGCCCACTTCATCGACAAGGGTTTCCAGTTTATGTTTCTGACCAAATGCTTTCAGGTAAGCTGTAATTTTTTGCTCTTTGCCCGAAGGCCTCGGTATCTGCATTATTTCATCGAAATAGCCCCATACAGACTTGGGTTTCAGTTTTAAAATTTCCTGGTTCATATTATTAAAATTTAAGGATTAATTAATATTTGAGAAAGGAACATTTCGTGAAATGTCCTAACAGCAACTTCATATAATCATTATACACCGCATTTCACTTCAAGCACTTTCGCTGCGAAGCTTTTTCCGTATTCCACACAGCGTGTGATATCATCAGCGGAGGGGGTAAATTTAACAAAAATATTGTCTGGGACGAGGTTAAGTTTCAGTGCAGAGAGGTTGGCTTCAATAATCTTTTGCGCTTCACCGCTCCAGCCGTAGGAACCGAAGCACCCGGCAGGTTTGCCTTTGTCGCGCAGGGGACTCATGAGGGCAAACATGGTGTATACCTGGGGCAGCGTATTTTGATTGATGGTGCAGCTACCGATAATGATGCCGCGGGCACGTGCAATTTTATCGGCCAGTTCGCCGGCGGGCATTTTTTCGATATCACACAAGTCGGCATGTATGCCTTCGACCTGCGAGAGGCCTTTGGCGATGCTTTCCGCAAGTATTTTAGTTTTGCCATAGGCAGAAACATAGGCTACCAGCGCCCTGCCAAATTCAGGGAGAGCCACCGCTTCCTTTGCATATTGTTCAGACAGGTCAACGTAGCGTTTCCAGTTTTTTGTAAGCAAGGGGCCATGTCCGGTGCAAATAGCCGAGATATCGAGCGGCCTTATTTTTTCGATAGCTTTCAGCATATACTTGCTGAAAGGTTTCAGGATGACATCAAAATAATATTTGAAAGCCTCATCAAAATTGCCGACTTTGTCATCGTACATCTCTTCGTGGCAATAGTGTGAACCGAATGAATCGCAGGTAAATAAGACTTTATCTTCTTCCAGATAGGAATACATAGAATCGGGCCAGTGCAGGTTCGGTGCATTGATAAACCGCAGGGTTTTGTTGCCAAGGTCGAGGGTGTCGCCCTCTTTTACTATGATATGCGGGAAGTCCATATTCATCAGGTCGGTCATATACCGGATGACATTACCTGTACCGACAATCTTAGCATTGGGAGCAATTTTCAGCAGATTGATGGCGTTGCCCGAATGATCGGGTTCGGTGTGATTCATGACGATGTATTCAATTTCCTCCGGATTGACCACTTGTTTAAGCTTTTCAAGATATACATCCCAGAATTTTTCTTTGGTAGCTTCAACGACAGTCTTTTTTTGTGCATTAATAAAATAGGAGTTATAAGTAGCTCCATATTTGGTTTCCATCACGATATCGAAAGTGCGGATATCGGGGTCAAGCACACCTATCCATTTCACGTCGGCGGTAATGTCCAATATTTTGTTATCCTTCATAAAAAGTAAAATTAATGATTTTAAAATTCAAATTCTATCTGTATGGCGCCTGGAAAATCGTTTTTTCCTTTAGTTTTCTTTGTTCCTTTCTTTTGTGTGGTGGGAGGAGTTGCTTCCGGAGCCGGTTTTTCCGGTTCTTTGGGCAGTGTTTCTTCCCTGCTTGCTTTCTCAATTATGGTTTTCGGGGTTTTGGTTTTTTTCTCATGAGGTTCAACGGCAGGCTTTTTTTCCTGAACTTCTTCGTCTTTGACCTCATTATTTTCGTCGGTTTGAGAATCCATACCTGCCTCTTTGCCGTCTTCTATGTCCGTATCATCATTTACGGCGTCATTACCTTCATTTTTTTCTTCGTCCGTGGCATCCGCCGGCCCGTCGTCCTGCATCTGGATGTTTTCGGTGCCTTCCAATGGTTCTTCGGGAGGTTCTTCGGTGATGACAGGTGTGATAGTGAGTATTTGGTTGTTCGACAGCCGTTTTCCCTTGGCTTTAAAACTTTTTACACCGATAAAATCAACCAGGTTGATAATTTCAGAAGGTTTACTGCGTGCATTTTTCAATTCGAAAGTCAGCTCTACCACAGGGTTTTTGCAGGGCATAAATTCAATCATCTGAGAACCTGGGGTTTCGCTGATGAAGAACTGTTTTTTATCAGAATCTTCTGCTGTGAAACGTTTTACGAACGTCAAGCCCGACTCGCCGTCAAAATAAATCACAGTGTACACCTTATCAGGATTGTATTTCTCAATCAGGAGGAGATCCTCATCAAAATGTATGGATAAATCGTTGTTATAAATCCTGAAATGCCCTGACTTCATGAAGGTAATAATCTTATCCTCCGGTGCGAAGGAGCCCAGGTGTTTGCCGCGTTGTTCGGTATTCAGGCGGTTCACACTTTCGTCGAACCACACGTCCCTTTCGCTCAGGGTGGAAATGCCGGAATCTTTGAGGGTGATTTTTCTCACCGGGTTCTTTGACAGAATGTTTCCGATAGAGTTTCGCCCTTTGATAGCCAGCGTACTAAAATCAAAGTCGAAGGATAAAATTTTAAGGCGCGGTTTTGGCCGCAGGCTCACATTGACTATTTCGGCCTCACCATTGGGGTTGGCTGTAAAATACAACACTTTGGAGTCGGCGGTTCCTTTGGTAAGCACATATTCCTTGTCGCGGTTGACGCCGGTAACCGCAAAGCGTTTTACCATGGCATTGCCATTTTTGCCATCGCGGTACACCATATTATAAATGGTACGTTCATCAAAACGCTTATAAACAGCCACATGAATGATGTTTTTCCCCACGAAGACCTTGTCGGCCACCTTGGATAGCATAAATGTTCCGTCTTCCCTGAACGTGAGAATATCATCGATGTCGGAACAATCGCATACATATTCGTCTTTCTTAATGCCAGTACCAATGAATCCTTCCTGCCTGTTGACATACAGTTTCTGGTTGGCGATGGCTACCATTGTGGCCTGTATGACATCAAAATTCTTTATTTCTGTTTTGCGCTCCCTGCCTTTGCTGTATTTCATTTTCAGGCGTTCGTAGTAGGTAATGGCGTAATCAACCAGGTGGTCGAGGTCGTAATCCACCTGTTCGATATCGTCTTTTAAAGAGTTGATGATATCTTCGGCTTTATCGGAATTGTATTTGGATATTCTTTCGATCGGAATTTTGCGCAAGCGGTGTATATCCTCGATGGTAACTTTTCGGATAAAGAGTTTGGTGTAAGGTTTCAGGCCTTTATCAATGGTATCATCAATTTCTTTATCGGTTTTCGATTTTCGTATCAGTTGATATACTTCTTTTTCGATAAAGATGCGTTCGAGCGTGGAAAAATGCAACTGCTCCAGGCATTCGGCCTTTTCTATTTCGAGTTCGCTTTGCAGGAGGTCGAGCGTATGCTGAACGGAATCTTCCAGAATTTCGTGAACGGTGATAAACCTGGGTTTCTGATCATCGATAATACAACAGATGGGTGAGATGCTGGTTTCGCAGGCTGTAAAGGCATACAGGGCGTCGATGGTGGTATCGGGTGATACTCCGGGCGCCAGATGAATGACGATCTCCACCTTTGCTGCGGTATTATCTTCAATTTTCTTGATTTTAATCTTACCCTTGTCGTTGGCTGCCACAATACTATCGATAAGCGATACGGTGGTGGTGCCAAAAGGTATTTCGGTAATAACCAGCGTTTTTTTGTCTTCCTGACTTATTCGGGCCCTGATCCTCACCTTGCCTCCCCTGGCCCCATCGTTATATTTGGATACATCTATCATGCCGCCTGTGGGAAAATCGGGCAGGAGTTCAAATTCTTCGTTTCTGAGGTGTTTGATGCAGGCATCGATGATTTCGATGAAATTATGAGGTAAAATTTTTGATGACAGGCCAACGCCTATACCCTCAACGCCTTGTGCCAGGAGTAACGGAAACTTTACCGGCAGGGTAACCGGTTCACGGTTTCGGCCGTCATAAGACGCTTGCCAGATAGTGGTTTTGGGATTAAAAACCACTTCGAGGGCAAATTTCGAGAGACGTGCTTCGATATAACGTGGTGCGGCTGCGCTGTCGCCTGTAAGGATATTGCCCCAGTTTCCCTGCGTTTCCACCAGCAGGTCCTTTTGTCCGAGAATTACCAAAGCTTCGCCGATGGAAGCATCCCCATGGGGGTGATATTTCATGGTATTGCCGATGATATTGGCGGCTTTGTTGAAGCGCCCGTCATCCAGCTCTTTGAGCGAATGCAGTATGCGTCGCTGCACGGGTTTAAGCCCGTCGCGGATGTCGGGCACGGCACGATCCAGGTTAACATACGATGCGTAATCCAGAAACCAGTTTTTGTACATGCCCGTAAGGTGCTGCGTTTTGGGAAACACCTGCGGGGTGTCGCCTTCCTCTTTGGGGGTATCCTGATTTTCGTTCTTTCCTAAAATTTCGTCTTCCATAATTTACTGCCTGTCATTTCCATATACGCAAAAGTACAACTTCTGAAGCAAGAAACAGTAGAGCCAACAATACAAAAGTTTTCCACAATTTTTTCCCCTGATTCAGTTCGCTCACTACTGCCGCAAGAGATTTGGCTTTTCCTTCCAGCATCATAGTGTTTTCCATGGTATTTTTATCAATAAAAGCGGTAATCTCCTCCGGAGTATAACACTTCATATCGGATTCGTCTTTGCTGTAATTAAAGGCCAGGCCTGCAACAGGCCCGCTGTTAGAAAGGATGTAATTTCCATGGGTGCGTACCTGATCATTCAAAAGCAGTGTGATGTGTCCGTTCTGGTTTTGCAGTTGAGGGATTATCTCATCATTTCCACCTGTATTTTTTAGTTTTAAAACCATATCTTTTTCACCACCCGGCACGGTAGGCACCTCCACCGGCTGATGGCTGCCTATGACATAATATAACCGCGGCTGCATCCGGCTCATCATAGCTATTTTATAGATGGTGGGCACAAACAAAGCATGTTTGGGAAAATTGCTACATTCGGCTTTGAGGGGCACAGATAACAGGAATACCTTTCCGTTGCCGCAATCCTGAACGCTTAAAAATGGCTCCCCATTCTGTAGTTTCATCAGGTAATCCTGGGCCGACCTGCTGATACGGCTCATGGAAAAAAATGTTGTAACCTGTGGAAGATCAATATTTTGAGGCACACTCTCAAAGACATCGGAATATATAGGATGCTGCCAGTTTAATTCTGCAACTTTTTGTGGCCGCTTATTCAGCACCGTGTAATAATTGGAGTTGAGCACGGTCAAAAAACTCTGGTAATTGCGTATATTCATTTTTTCGTCCGGCGCTATCAGCAAATGCCCTCCATTGGTAACAAATTTGAAAAGTTCTTCGGACAAACCGGAAGACACTTCTGGGATTTCGTTGAGAATGATTAGGTTATAAGAAGCCAGGGAGTTATAATCCACCTGATTTACTGATACGTTTACAAAGCTAAAAGCCGAATCCTCCGCCAGCAGTGAGTTTAGAAAGACATTGGATTGCAGTCCGTTAATACACAATACGGGGACAGAATTTTTTATTTCGTACGAAAAATAAAACTTATCGTCAAAAGTAACCGGGCTGTCGGTAATCTCAATAAGGCCGTGATGTATGCCGGGCTCTTTATCAACATAAGTAATGATGGTACCTGCTGAGCTTCCCGGGGCAATGTCGAAGCTGCTGACCGCCTTTTGAGTGTTGTTGACAGAAAGTTTGAGCGGCACTTTTTCAGCGATGGTAGCGGCATTATTTTTCACAGAAACAAAGAGTTTAACTTTTTGCCCCAGCAGGTGCACGGGCGACTCGAACCAGCAGGAATCGATACTCAGGTTGTCGGATTTATTTGATTTTACGGGTACCATATAATAATTCAGGGCGGTATCGGGATCGAACAGGGCCAGTTGTGCGGTTGATTTTTGAAAATCGGAAATTACATAGGCTATTTTGCTGGCACCGCTGATTTCGCTAAAACTCTCGGCCTGCCGTCTGGCCACCTCGGGCAGGCTGCGGACAACCGGGCTCCATTCCACTTCGCGCAACATAGCCGCGAACTCTTCCCGGGTAACAAACTGCCGGTGGCGGGCTTCAAAATCGTTGGTAAGCAACTGAAAATGATCGGCACTGCGGTAAGCAGAAATGATTTCAGAGGCATTGGCCTTGGCCTCTTCGAGCAGGCTTCCCCTGCCGCCTTCTGCCTGCATACTCAACGAATTATCCAGATAAATACTGATATAATTTACGGCTTTAGGGTTGGTAGTGTTTTGGGCCAGCGGGATGTAGGGCTGCGCAAAAGCAAACACCAGTGAAGCTATGGCCAAAATACGCAAGGCCAGAATTATCAAATGGCGTAGTTGTGATTTTTTTTTTGTTTCCTGCTGAACTTCTTTAAGAAAACGTACATTAGTAAAGAAAACTTTTTTGTATCGCCTAAAATTAAACAGGTGTATAATAACAGGAATAGCAATAGCCAACAAGCCGAAAAGAAAATATGGATTAAGAAAAGACATGTTATGAATAAAAGGCAAATTTAAAAAAAATAATGCAGCGATAAATTAAAAAAAACCAAATAAAAAAAAGCCCCTGAAGGGCTTTTCTTTATTGCTTGTTAGCCTTTTTAACCTTTTTTTCTTCGCGTTTTTCTTTTAAGGATTTTGTGGCTTTTTTCTTTTCTTCTTTTTGTTGCTTTGATTTTTCTTTGCTCATAATTTTTAAGTTTAAAAATTAACGTATGTAAAATTAAGAAACATTTTTATTTCTGCAAAAAAATCTGATTTATTTCACATTGGCCACGGCAAACTCTTTGCCCAGTGCCATGGCTTTGAGGTTGGTCTGCACCACTTCCTCGCCTTTTTTTCCAAAAATGGTGCGAATGGCTTTTTCGAGTTTTTCATATTCTATGCCCAGGTAAGGTGAAGCAGCCCCCAAAATCACCATATTGGCCGATTTGGCCGCATTGATTTCTTTGGCCATTTTGTCGGCATCCATCAAAACCTGACGCGGAAACGACCTGATGGCATCATGCACTTTACCAATCTCAGGATAATTCGGTATGTTGATAAATGGTTCCGAATTGGCAATCAGCCACCCATCGGGCGAAAGCATGGGAATGTAGCGTAGTGATTCCATAGGCTCCACGGAAATAATGAGATCTGCCTGTCCCTGTGGTATCAGATCCGAAAAAATTTCCCGGTCGGAAATTCGGAGGTTCGACGACACATCTCCGCCACGCTGACTCATGCCATGCACCTCGGCCTGTTTGATATATAAGCCCATGTCAATGGCAGCAAAGCCTATCACTGCCGCGATGGAGAGAATTCCCTGTCCTCCTACTCCGGCCAATATTATGTCTTTTTTCATTTTATTTATTTTTTATTAATTCCCGCAGATGGCGGCTGTTTAGACGAATCCATATCGGCGTTTATCTGCGCATGCTACGGGAAAATGTTATTCATTATGATTAGCTATACTTTTTCCTCTTTTTTCTCTTTAAATTTTTCCCGCATACGTTTGTTGAGCGAAACGATACACTCGCGTGTGGGAATAATTACTGAAAGACCCTGATAAGCCAGTTCTTTTTCGAAAATTTTCACGTTCTCTTCGTGGTTTTTCTTCAGCGGTTTGATGATATGCACATGTTCAGGGTCGGCGCCCAGGCCTTTTACAATTTTTTCCACTTTCCCTGTGGCGGCAGATTTTTGTCCGCCGGTCATGGCTGTAATGCTGTTGTCAAGGATGACCACTGTAATAGGTGCGTTGTCGTTGATGGCGTCGAGTAAGCCTGTCATGCCCGAATGGGTAAAAGTAGAATCTCCGATGACGGCAACAGCCGGTACAAGTCCTGCATCGGCAGCGCCTTTGGCCATGGTTATAGAAGCGCCCATATCCACACAAGAATTGATTGCATTGAAAGGAGGCAGTGCACCAAGGGTATAACATCCGATATCTGAAAACACGCGGCCTTTTCCGTATTTGGCAATAGCTTCATTCAGCCCAAGATAAGTATCAGCATGCGGGCAACCTGTACACAATGAAGGAGGACGTCCCACAACAATTTCAGGGACAGGCATCGTTTCATTGACTTTGATACCTAATGCTGCCGCTACAATATTGGGGGTTAACTCTCCGTCGCGCGGAAGGGTTCCATCCATCCGGCCTTTGATTTTTAAATTATTGTCAAGATATCCCCTGAGCCATTCTTCCATCATGGGAGCACCTTCTTCAAAGACCATGACTTCTTTGCATTCGCTGCAAAGCTTTTCGATAGCCTTAAAAGGTGCCGGATATTGCGAAATTTTCACCACCGGATAAGGCACCACCCTGTCGGGATAATTTTCGAGAAGATAATTATAAGCTATGCCGAAAGTGATGATTCCTTTACTCTTGTCCTGCCCATCAACATATTTGTTAAAAGGCGACTGTTCGGATTCCTGCACCAGTTTCTCCTGGTTGCTCAGCAAGAGTTTATATCTTTTGCGGGCGATAGCCGGAAGCAGCACATATTGTTTCATATCTTCCGGAAGTTTCAGTTCGTTTTGCGCCCTGGCAGGTTTGCGCACCACGCCCGAACGTGAATGGGCCAGTCGTGTGGTAATCCTCATCAACACAGGCAGATGATATTTTTCAGAAAGTTCAAAACCATAATGAGCCATGTCATAAGCTTCTTGCTGGTTGGTCGGTTCCAGTATAGGCAACATCGAAAATCTTCCATAAAATCTTGAATCCTGCTCATTCTGTGAAGAATGCATGGAAGGATCGTCGGCAGCCACTACTATCATCCCCCCGTTGGTACCAGTGATAGCAGAATTAACAAAAGCATCGGCGGCGACATTCATACCCACATGTTTCATACAAGTAATCACTCTCTTGCCGGCGTAAGCCATCCCTATAGCGCCTTCTACTGCTGTTTTTTCGTTGGCAGCCCAATTAGCCTTAATATTTTTTTCTTTAGCTTCCCTCGAATGTTCGATGTATTCGGTAATCTCAGTCGAAGGGGTTCCAGGATAAGCATAGACTCCTGAAATACCCGCATCGATGGCACCCTGAGCTATAGCCTCATCACCCAATAACATTAATTTTTGCATATCTTGTTTTATTTAATTTAATATTCGGTGCTTACAAAACTACACAATTTTTTTTTCCTGCCAAGACAATTTTCCATTTTATACCGATACGCTATCAGTAATACCTCAAATAGGCCCATAGTACCGGCATACCTTAGACTCTAACACCCACCCGTTGCGCAAAACCATTACTAAATCCTGGTTTTGTTTTGGGCTCATAAATTATGTAATGTTGTTATTTATTTCCGGGAGTCCAGCTGAAAAGCAATTCGCTGCCGGCAAGACACACATCAGTCCATTTATCTGTATCGATTTTCACAGCAGCCATAGCGCCGGGCGGCAGGAATAAATCATTTTCTTTCATAAAATAACTTGCCAGCGCCGTAATTTGCGGATTATGACCTACTATAGCCAGGTGACAATTTTCGTCGGGCTGCTCAAATAGAATATTGATATACGCATGCAAATCTGCAGAGTACAAGCGCCTGTCTTCCACTATTTTATCATTTGACACGTTGGTGGTTTCGGCCAGGTACAGTGCTGTTTCGTAGGCCCGCACGGCGTGGCTGGCAAGGATGCTGTCGAAACAAACTTGTTTTTTGTGAAGAAAGCTGCCAAGATTTTTAATGATCTCTATGCCGTCGAGTGACAGTGGCCTCATAAAATCGGGCATGGAACCCTGTTTGGGCTCTGCCAGCGAGTGCCGTAGCATGTACAAAGTTTTCATAGGCACAAAAAAAGAAAACACAGGGTTGTGGCCCTGTGTTTTCGAAATCAGAAGTTATTAATAGGCGAAAAGAGGAAAATCTCTCATCATTTTCTGAACCCGTTCGCCGACCGAAGCTATTACAGTTTCGTTCTCAATATTGGCAATTACCTCATCGAGCAGATCAACTATAATAGGCATATGTTCTTCTTTCATACCACGGGTGGTCACTGCCGGTGTTCCCACACGCAGGCCTGAAGTGGTGAAAGGCGACCGGCTGTCGAAAGGCACCATATTTTTGTTTACGGTGATGTGTGCTCTCACTAAAGTGTTTTCCACTACCTTACCGGTAATTTCCGGAAATTTTGTACGCAGGTCAATCAGCATCAAATGGTTGTCGGTACCGCCGGAGATGACTTTGTATCCCTTGTCGGTAAAGCATTTCGACATTACCGCGGCATTTTTCTTTACCTGTATCACATAGTTTTTATAGGAATCGGTAAGCGCCTCGCCAAAGGCTACCGCTTTGGCAGCAATGACATGTTCCAGCGGCCCACCCTGTATTCCCGGGAACACGGCTGAGTCGAGCAGTGCCGACATCATTTTTATTTCGCCTTTCGGTGTTTTCAATCCCCAGGGGTTTTCAAAGTCTTTGCCCATGATGATCATACCGCCACGAGGCCCGCGCAGGGTTTTGTGTGTGGTGGTGGTGATGATGTGGCAATAAGGCACGGGGTTGTTGAGCAACCCTTTTGCAATAAGTCCTGCAGGATGTGCGATATCGGCCATCAATATCGCTCCTATTTTGTCGGCTATTTCGCGCATGCGTTTGAAATCCCAGTCGCGTGAGTAAGCAGAAGCGCCGGCGATGATAAGTTTCGGGCGTTCGCGCAGGGCCACTTCTTCCATTTTATCATAATTCACGGTGCCGGTTTCTTCTTCCACGCCGTAATCAACAACTTTATATAAAATACCCGATGAGTTCACGGGTGAGCCATGCGAAAGGTGTCCGCCGTGCGATAGGTTGAGCCCCATAAAAGTATCGCCGGGTTTGAGGCAGGTCATGAGTACTGCCATGTTGGCCTGAGCCCCTGAGTGAGGCTGAACATTTGCCCATTCAGCGCCAAAAAGTTCTTTGGCACGGTCGATGGCTATCTGTTCAGTCTGGTCCACCACCTGGCAACCGCCATAATACCGTTTGCCGGGGTATCCTTCAGCATATTTGTTGGTAAGCACCGAGCCCATGGCTTCGAGTACCTGCTGGCTAACAAAGTTTTCTGAAGCAATCAGTTCAATGCCATGCAACTGGCGTTCATATTCTTTCTGTATCAGGTCGAATATTTTTACATCTCTTTCCATTACATTAGTTTTTAAGTTTGTTTTGCAAATGTATAAATAAAATTTATAAAAAAAATTCTTTACCATTAAGGTAGTAACATAGAAATAATGTCTATAAGAAAACTCGTGTTTGTGCAAAGAAAACGTCAAGTTTGAGGCCTGCTCAACTGCGCCAGTCAGGCGGGCTTGCGAAGCGACAAAAAGCGGAGTCCCGACACTTCACGTCGGGATGAGCATTTTTGTTGCAAGCGTAACCCTGCCCGATGCAGGCGGGGAAAAATTGAAGTTTTCTTATAACCACGTAATAAGACGACTACACCTTACCCCACTTAAAAACTGTCGGGAAACAGGCGGGTTTGCAATTCATAAAAAAGACTTATTTTTGATTTTTTAATTGCGACAACTGATGAAAACTTTCCCAAAAATATCCCTTACAGGCGACCTGGGCAGCGGCAAAAGCCATGTCAGCCGCCTACTGTGCGAAAAACTTACTTAAGAAATCTCGAAATGAATTTTGAAAAAGACCATATTTATCACATTTATAATCAGGGAAATAACAAACAAAAAATATTTTTCATAAATGAAAATTATTATTTTTTCATTCATAAGATTAAAACGCATGTATTGCAATTTGCAGATATTCTGGCATGGTGTCTAATGCCAAATCATTTTCACATTATGGTTTATGTGAATAATCCAGAACTTACTTTCAGGGGAACTAACAAAAGCAGAAGCCAGGCGCGCAATGAAACTGTCGGGGTGACTGACAACAGCACAGGGCAGGCGCGCAGTCACCCCGACAGTAGCAAACGCTCATTAAACAATTCAATTGGTATTATGCTCCGCTCATATACCCGGGCTGTTAATATTCAGGAAAAAAGAAGTGGTGCATTATTTCGTGAAGAAACCAAAGCTGAATGCATGACAAATTCTTCAGGAATAACACCTGCTTTTTTCAATACTAATAATGGGACATTGATTAATATTCCTCTTAATGCTAAAGAATATCCTCAAATTTGCTTCGACTATATTCATAATAATCCTGTCAAAGCAGGACTTGTCGCTAACCCTGAGGAATGGGAATTTTCTTCTTTTCGTGAATTTTTCGGAGAGAAGATTCTTGTTAACAAAACAAGGGTAATGCAGCTTAAACTTAAATATTTGCCCGATATTGGCTTGCAAACTCACTTTAATTAACTTATTTATTTTAAACTTACTGATAATGAAAACTTTCCCGAAAATATCCCTTACAGGCGACCTGGGTAGCGGCAAAAGCCATGTCAGCCGCCTGCTGTGCGAAAAACTTGGCTTCCGCATTGTTTCGACGGGAGGCATACAAAGAGAAATAGCGGCAAAATACCACATGACTACCCTCGAACTAAACGAATACACCAAGACACATCCCGAAATTGATGACGAGATTGACGGCACTATTTCGAAGCTGCAGGAAGCCGGAGAATCCCTGATTTTTGATTCGCGCCTGGCATGGCACTTCGCACCAAAATCTTTTAAAGTATATCTTACGGTGGATATCAATGAAGCAGCACGGAGAATTTTTTACGACAAGCGTACCAGCGAGAATTATCAGAATATTGAAGAAGCCCGCGACAAAATTCTTGCCCGCCGCAAAAGCGAACTGGAAAGGTTTAAGGATTATTACAATATTGACTATTCCGACCTGGGCAATTACGACCTGATAGTTGATACCACACACATAAACCCCGAAGAAGTCAGTGAAAAAATAATCAAGGCTTTCAGAGTATGGGAGCAGAAATAAATTATTGTGAGTAATATTTTCCCGCAGATCGCGCAGATATACGCTGATGAGAATCTGCGAAAATCAGCGGAATCAGCGGGAACTAATAAAAAATACAGAAAATGAAAATAGCAATCATAGGGTTTGGCGCCGCTTCCATTGGTTTTATCGAAAAGATAATCAACAGCAGGCATGAGTTTCATATCTTCGAGAAATCCAAAGACATATATTCCTCAAGTATTTCGGGCATACGTGCCGACGGAAAACTATTCGTGTCGGCAGAAATGGGCGGGGATATTCCTATCGACCTGAATGTGCAACGGCAGTTGGTTGATTTTTACATCCAAAAAACCAAAAATCACGAATATGAAACCGGAAAATCTTTTCATGATTCCAGGTATTATGAAGAGTTTTACCGGCACGGCTTCATGCCTGTTGCAGCAGAGTTTTTTCATATCGGCACTGACCAGCTCAAAGACGTGCTCTATAATATTTATGAGCATTTTAAAAGTTTTAAGAATGTTCACTTTCATTTTAATTCACCCGTCAGTGATATTAAGGTTATTGGGGACAAGGTGCTGTTAAATGAAACAGATGAATTTGATGCCGCCATTGTTTCTGTAGGCAGAAGCGGGCACAAACTGATAAAGACCGTCATTAACCATTACCCCGAATTGGTTCTTGAAAACACCAAACTTGATCTGGGTATCCGTTATGAACTGCCCAACCATATTGTGAACGAGCTGAACAAAGAAATGTACGAATTCAAACTGAAGTACCGCAGCAAGACCGGTTATGTGGTGCGCACTTTCTGCAACAACCCTTCAGGTTATGTGGTCGGCGAAAAATACGAAGATTTTATCACGGTGAACGGTCATGCCAAAATGAACCAGAAAAGCACCAATACCAACTTCGCTATTCTTACAACGGTAGAACTTACCGAACCTTTTAACGACCCGATCGGTTATGGCTCCAACATTGCCAAACTCACCAACCTGCTGGCAGGAAAAAACAAGGTAATCCTTCAAAAATACAAAGACCTGAAAAACTCAAAACGCACCAAAAAGCTTTACCGCGTGTCGCCTACCCTGCCGGCCGAAAGTTATATTTTGGGCGATGTCAACCTGGCATACCCCCGCAGGATCATTGAAAGCATCATCGACTTTATCGAGCAGCTCGACAAAGTGGTGCCGGGCGTTGCCAACGACGACAACCTGGTGTATGCCCCGGAGATAAAGTTTTATTCCAATAAATTAAACAACGGGCATTTCAAAAACTTAAAGTTTATTGGCGACTGTTCAGGTTTTACCCGTTCTATCATCTACGCCACGGCACACGGCTATTTGATGGGAGATGAATTTGTGGGGTGATTGACGGTCGGTGGCTGCTTTTCGGTGGCATTGGAGTTAATTGTCTTTATTTCACAAGCTGTCTGCCACTGGATGCAACTGCGTGTTAGCGCAGTATTTTCTTAATCTTTATTTATTCTTCTATTTGTTATGCAATTTTGTGTAAAGTTGTATTCCAATAATAACTAAATTTAATATCCCGAACAATACTCCTATCACGATGACTCCACCAAGAGGTAGTCCATCTCTAATTCCGGTTTCATGGAGCTGATTCAGGGTCAAAAAGAAGTTTGCAATAGTCATTAGAATTAGTCCCATATAGCTAATGATACAAACTTTCCAGAATTTTAGGGAGATATAACCATGTACAGCTTTGCTTCCGAAATTAAATTGGAATATCAACGGAATTATAAACAGTAAGAGAAACAGTATCATTGTCATTGTTTTTGTTATATCTTTTTGGTTTCTTAGAACGAACGGTCGGCGGTATGAAACGTTGGGGAGTACGGGCTGCGTCTGTATCCACCGATACAAAAGCCGATGCGGGGCAGTCCGCTTGAATAACCACTTAAACCCCAATGTTTTATACCGCTTGTTAGGCACTGGCGGTTTTTATTTGTCGTTTTATAATCAATCCAATTTGCTGCACTGTCTTTCTGTCCGAGCGTTGGAGCGGGACGGGCTTGAAGGCTCTTTTGGCATTTTTGGACTGAGGGCAAGCCTTGTGGGAATGCCAAATGTGCCTGAAAGCGAAGGGACGGGTGTGTTTGCATATTATTTTCCAAATTCAGTTACTAGTTTCTTGAAAGTCATGTTTGTGTCTGTCTTGTCATGCGGAATTATAGCGTATTTCCATGCTTTTTCTTTTCTCGCTTTGTTTATTTCTGTTGCATTTTTGCAATAATTTATAGCTGCTTCTTCTTTCATCTTGACAATCTTATCGTCAAGTTCGTTTTCCGCTTTAATTTCTATCAAGTAGATTATATCTGCTGTTTCTGCTACAAAATCGGGTACATATCTGTCAGAATTATTATTGTACCAAATATTGAATTGCTTTGATGCTGGTCTTAGCCATTTTATAACATCGTCAGAATTTTCAATTATTTCAGCGAATCGTTTTTCAGGTATTGAATCAAACTTATATTTGTCGTGGCACGATTTAGAAAAACCATTAAAAACCTTTGAGGAAAGAAGTTTTGCACTTATTGTTTCTCTGAAATTCAATATTTCATCGTCTTTTTCTTTTGAATAATTCCAGGGCAGAATTAATGAATATGGTTCTGCTTCGGGCTTTGATTTAGCAACAATTTCAATAGTGATGTTTTCTTTTAGTTGTTCGTAAATTTTATTCGCAATTAATTCACGGTACATTAAAATTGTGTCACCTAAGGTTTCTGGCTTTTTGAGTGAATTTTTTATTGCATTTACAGCCTGACCGCAAAGTTTATACAATACATCAGAATTGTTGTCATAGTCAATTTCCGATTTCTTCTTTAATAACTCTAAGATACTGAATTCGGGCAAGTCAAGTGTTTGAGCTTGTATTTTTATTTTGTCCTGTTTGTGGTCGTAAATTGTTTCTCGGATTAATTCAAATTCTTGTTGTAAAATGTTTTCTGAAAACGATTTTGTATTTAAATCAAAGTCTTTTATAATTCCTTTATTTTCTGAAATCGAAACTTTTATGTTTGGAATTAAAATGTTGTTTTTTATAATTTCCTGTACTGCCGATTTATAGGTTGTTTCAATATCTTTGGCAATTTCCTTTTGTTCCTTTTCAGGCATCTCAGGATAGGCCGATTTAATGCTTTCCTTTATTTCTTCGATAACTTTTTCTTGCACCTTAGGAGTTGTTAATTCATTGGGTGTTTGAATTGCTTTTTGAGAAATTTTATTTCTTATGACGTTGTTGATGACAACTTTTGCTTTATGCTTTGTTTCGGCTTTTGCCCGAATATCTTTGTCTTTTATTTGGGTTATTTTCTTTTCTTCTTCTTCTAATTCAACAACATCCTTAGTTTTAGATTCAACTGTAACTTTTTTAGAATTTAAATCGGATTTGTTAAGTTGAATTTTACCTATTGAATAAAGGATTGAACTTTTATCTTTTGCAGCATCAACAACCTCCTGAAATTTTTCGTGCATCATAATTGAAAGCATATCCACTTTTTCAACGCCTGTTCTTTTTCCACCGAAAGGCAAACGTAAACCTCTGCCTATGGTTTGTTCAATCAATGTTAATGCGTTTGCAGCCCTCAGAGGAACAATTGTATAAAGGTTTGAAACGTCCCAACCTTCTTTTAGCATATCAACATGAATTACTATTTCAATCGAATTATCAGGTTTTTCAAGAGTTAGCAATTGCTCAACTTGTTCGTCTGTTTTACTTGTAGAGTCTATTTGCAATGCTTTTTCTTTGAATTCACCATCGTAAAATTCATCAGAAGTAACATAGTCAAATATTGATTTTGCATGAGTTGTGTCTTTACAGGAAACTAAAATTGTCGGTTTTACTTGATTCAGATTATTGTCAGCAACATAATTTTCAATTGCAATTTTTGTATCGCGGTGCATTTGAATAGCATCTTTCAATTTTAGCTTTTCAATTTCGTCATCTTTCATTCCTTTAAAATCTGTATCTGCACGAGTAACGACAGCAGGATTTTTAATGTATTTGCCATCTTTTAAAGCATCAGCCAAACCATATTCAAAAACCACATTTTTAAAACGCTGATTTGTACTTGCATCAATGGGCGTTGCCGTTAATTCAATCCCAAGCAATGGATTGAGTTCGTTTAGCGTTTCCATACCTCTTTCACCACGATAACGATGCGATTCGTCCATGATGATTACAAGGTCTTTTAAGTTCATCAAGTAATTATAATAACTATCGCCTATTGTTTCTCTAAATCGTTTTATTCTTGGTGGTAACGTTCTACCGTCTTTTGTTGTTGTTTTAATGTCAGCATTAATTTTGCCGATATTGAACATGTTAATTTGTATGGAATCATCAGATGCTTTTATGCCCTTTGTTTCGTAGTCCTCACCTGTGATAATTACTGCATTATTTGAAATATCTGTCAGACCTTTAAAAACATATTTTTCTGCTCCTTTATTTCCGAAATCATCTTTGAGTTTGTCGTAAATAGTAATGTTTGGAGATAAAATAAAAAAGTTTTTAATTCCTTTTTCTTTCACCAAATATGTAACAAAAGCTCCCATTAGTCTTGTCTTGCCAATACCAGTGGCAATTGAAAAACAAACCGATGGAAAAGCACGTTCAAATTCTTCAAATAGTGAACAATCTGTTTTTATTTTTTCGATTTTTTTCTCTGTCCTTGAATTACCAATTAAATCGGCTTTTGCAATTAGAGAATCCAATAACTCAAGTGATTGTTTAAGAGGTTCTCTTAAACTCATGGTATTGCTTATATAGTCAGTTGTTTTGCTCATATTCTAAAACAATAATTTCGTTTGCGTTGGTGTGTCTTTCTTAATATTTGCCGGTTCGGGTTTTACATCAGGTTTTACATACGATGGAGTAAAAGCAGGTTTGTCAGGGTCGGCAGGCATATTAATAATATTGGTATCCGTGCAATAGTCCTCTTTACCAAACTCGCATTTGCCTAAAAGCACTTCAGGAATTTTTTTGATTTCAATTCTATTGCTTATTTCATTGCAACCATCAATAAAAGCGGTACAGCAAATACGCAAACTTTCGTCAGGTTTCATTTCACTGAGAATTTGCTCTACTACATCAGGCGTAATGGTATTTGTGGTTGTGAAAATAAAATGATTTTCTGTTGCAAAACCTTGTTTCCAAACAACACTTTCATCGGGTGAATATGAAAAACCCTCGTGTCGTGCCATAGCTGCTGCAAGTAAATCAGCATTATAATTTGGATTTATTACCCATTGATTGTATTTGTCTTTATTCAATAAACTTGGAGCAAGATTATAAAATTTGAATCCTCCGCCTCCTTTCCAGTCAAGAGCTTTTGAAACACCACCTTGGTCAGAACCATCACAAACAGATTTTAAACGTGGTAAACAATGAGTGTTACAATGTTGTCCTAATTCAATACCAATATAATTTCGCTTCATTTTATGAGCAACTGCGGCAGTTGTGCCGCTACCGAGAAAACTATCTAGAACCCAGTCACCTTTTTTTGTTACAAGTTCAAGTAATTTTTTTATTAAACTTTCTGGTTTTGGATAATCAAATGCATTATTAACTCCGAAAAGAGCTATTGTTTCATCATTAGCTGTTTTATTAGTACCAACATCATCAAGTATTGACCTCAAAACTTGTCCCGAAGGCATATAAACTCTATGATGTAGCGTCCAACCATTTCTAGATTTGGTCAAACGAATTTGCCCATTCTTTAGACCTTCATTAATGGTATCAATGGATTTTTGAGAATTAATAGCCAATTTTGAGCCATCTGGACAATCAATAGTAACTGGTATTGGGTTTTGTAAACCGTCCCGTGCAAGTGTATCCCAATAATAACGCTCTCCATTTTCATCAATTTCTTTATATCTCTTGAGATATTCTTCTGATTGTGAAACACGCCATTTTATCTTGTGGGTTTCTTTTGTAGCATTTTTTGCATAAACAATAATATAATCGTGGTCAAGTGCTATAAAGCGTGAATCGTTTCCTCCACCTTTTCTTTTCTTCCAAATTATATCGCCAATAAAATTGTTTCTGCCAAAAATTCCATCAAGCATTACTTTAAGGTATGCATGTTCAACTTCATCAACATTAATAAAAATAACACCTTCATTTGCTAATAATTTATACAATATATTTATTCTTGAATACATAAGATTTAACCAAATACTATGTTCAAGACCATCATCATAATGTTCAAACGCATTGCCAGTATTATAAGGTGGGTCAATATATATACATTTGATTCTGCCAGAAAAATTCTGTTCTAATGCTTTCAATGCAAGAAGATTGTCGGCATGTATAAGCATATTTTCAGTATCGGCTTTTCCATACGATTTTTCAGGGTCTTCAATCAATACTCTTGGTTCGGGCTTAACCTCAATATCCTTTCCAGGCCAACAAAGTTCGAGTTTTTTATATTTACTGTTCATTCAAAAAGTGTCTTTAAAATCAATTTATTTATCAAGTTGCAAGATAGTCAATAAATGCGGTGCGTCGGCAAAAAAAGCATGTGTGTGGCTGCGAAGGGACGGTTGCAGGGAAGGGCAGCCACACTCTTGCTTTTGTGGGCTGGGTTTTCCTCTTTTTCTTTGTCTTTATGCAGCAAATTTTCCATTGTCGTTGTCTTTTTTCCGCTTGTGCCTAACGGTTGGCTTGCACCAACAGGTAGCTATCGGTCCGATAGCTATCGGATAGTGTTATTTTTACTATATCTTTGGAATTACTGTTATCCATTTTTAGGCTTATAAACATTTGTAAATTAACATATTAATTTTTAAATTAAAATAATTGTAAATGATTGTAACTGCTTAAAAAGCTTAATAACTATTTCGGACAAATATATAAAAATAAATTTCAAATCAAAATATTTTATCATATTATTTTTTTTCAAAACATCTCTTCAGTGCTCTGATTTATTATACCATTTGTGCTTATTTTTTAGTCTACCTTAAAAAATAAGCTACAATGGTAAATGCCGATGCTACATGATAATAGTACAATGAGATGCAGCGAAATTGGACTATATTGAATGTGCTATCGGTATTAATAATAGAGTTTATCACAATTACGCGATATAAATTATAAGCATTGAAAATAAAATAGTTGAGACAGACTTAAAGGTTTGCACAAAGTCTGACAATGTACTTTTGAGACATCCTCCTAAACATGAACCAATACTCAGGGCTTCAGCACATTTCGATTACAGATTCAGTGCTTCGGCAATCAACTCCGCGATATCAAGGTTTTTCACTTCTTCTTCCTTGTTTTTGTATTTCAGCCCGTCGGTGAGCATGGTCATGCAGAACGGGCAGGCGGTAGCAATAATATCTGCGCCTGTCTCCAACGCTTCTTCTGTACGTTCAATAAAAATTTCCTTCTCCCCTTTTTCGGCTTCTTTGAACATCTGTGCTCCTCCTGCCCCACAACACAAAGCAAAGCTCTTATTCCTTTTCATTTCTTTATTATGTGTTGAAAGGGTTTTAATCACCTCCCGGGGCGCCTCATATTCGCAGTTTGCGCGCCCAAGATAGCAGGGGTCATGAAAGGTAATGGTTTTATCCGAAAAAATATTGTCGCTGATTTTCAGTATGCCTTTGTTTTTCAGTTGTTGCAAAAATTGAGTGTAGTGCACCACTTCGTATTCGCCACCGAGGTCGGGATATTCATTTTTTAAGGTATTGAAGCAGTGCGGACAGGTGGTTATGATTTTTTTAATACCGTATCTTTTAAAAGTCTCAATATTGGTGAGTGCCTGCATCTGGAAGAGCATTTCATTACCGGCACGTCTTGCGGGATCGCCGGTGCAGCTTTCTTCCACACCCAAAACGGCATAGCTGATATTAAAATGTGTGAGTATTTTGATAAAGGCGCGGGAAACTTTTTTGTATCGGTCGTCAAAAGCGCCGGCACAGCCTACCCAATAAAGATATTCAGGATTTTCGCCTTTGGCCGCAAGATCGGCTATCACAGGAACTTCAATTTTTATTTTTTTATCCATCAGGGAACTTTTTATTGTTTGGAGGGTTTTTATTAATGGGGTTTTTAAGTCAGAAGTTAGCAGTTGGAGTTATTTTATTTTTTCTTTAAATGCAACCATCATGTTCATCAGATTGAATGCAAATTCGTAATGCTCATTAAATTCTTGGTTTGTGATATAATTTCTTTTGAATGCCTTATGAAGGCAGGTAACCACTTCGGCCAAAGACCTGATAGAGTAACCCATAAACTTTCTGAATTCAGGTTTTGACTGTCCAATGGAGCCTTCTGAAATGTTCAGAGCAATGGAATCTACTGCCCTGCTAATTTGCGAACTAAGATTATACATTTCACTTTTAGGAAAACGGCTAGAAAGCTTATTTATGCTCTCGCCAAAATCCATCGCCATTTGCCATATAATTAAGTTTTCAAATTTAAATTTCATTTTGATAATTTTATTGTTTTTTAAATAATTGTCTTTCGTTCCACTTTCACCCCCCCCACTTCCTGCTTCCTGCTTCCTGCTTCCCTACTTCCCGCTTCCTACTTCCCGCTTCCTACTTCCTGCTTCCTGCTTCCTGCTTCCCTACTTCCCGCTTCCTACTTCCCGCTTCCTACTTCCCGCTTCCTACTTCCTGCTTCCTACTTCCTGCTTCCCTCTCCCCTTCACCCCTTTAAAACCAAATCCTCCGCCCACTGCATCCTGTCTTCCGGCGAAAACTGCCAGGGGGCGCCGTTATTTTCAATATTTGCAAACATGGTCTTAAGTTGGGCGGGCGCATTACCCTCTTCCATCACCAGGTAACGCCGCATCCCCATTATCAGCTCGGGCTGGTTGATCATCAGCGGACATTCCTTGGCACAGGCATTACAGGTGGTGCATGCCCAGAGTTCCTCCAAACTTAAATAATCATCATTGATCAGCGACTTTTTATCATCATACTCCTTGCCTTGCTTTATCATGCCGGGACCCTTTTCTTTCATTCGGGCACGGTAATTCATCATGACCTTGCGGGGCGAAAGTTTCTTCCCCGTAATGTTGGCAGGGCACACCGAAGTGCATCTGCCGCATTGGGTACACGTCAAAGAATCGAAATAATTTTTCCAGGTACCGTCTTCTACGTCTTTTATCCCAAAGCGTTCTATAGCCGGCTCTGCACTGTTTTCAGCATTAGCAAGAGAAGGATCAAGCATCATCTTTACTTCGCGTGTTATACTTGGCATATTTGGAAGTTTTCCGAGCGGGTCTAACCTGACAAACAACACATTAAACACCGACAAAAAGATGTGAAAATGTTTGGAATAAGGCAGTATGTTGGCGAATACAAAAATCAGCAGAATATGAATCCACCAGAAAAGCTGGTAAAAATCATAGTCTTCTTCACCAACGCCCATCCAGCCTGCAAGAAAAGAACTTACCGGGTATGTGCCATGAACATCGTGTTTTAGGAACTCGCAGGAAGTAAGATAAAAGGTATTCATCCCCAGCAGTGATATCATCAGAATAAGAATCATCGTAAGCGCCATGGCTGCATCCCAGTGGTTTTTCGGCTTCATTTCGATACCTTCAAAGCGCTTTACTTTTATAACTAGCCTTCTTACCAGGAAAACAATTATTGCCACGATAATGATCAGGGCAAAGATATCTCCGGATGCCGTGATAATATCATAAAACACCCCCAGGCAGGACAACACACGCTCTGACCCCGAAACGCCATCGATAACCATCTCGATACTGCCAATGAGTATTACGCAAAATCCCCAAAACACCATGGCGTGGAAAAAGCCTATCACCGGACGACGAAAGATTTTTGACTGAAAAATCGCCACTTTAAACATAACACGAAATCGCTTGCCCCAGGTGCCCAGAGCAAATGGCTTAGTGAAACCGAAAAACTTGTACAGACGGGATATCGTGTAGAAAAAAACACCCAGCGTTATTGCCAGAGCAATAATAAATATGATTTGCTTTATCATAAAATTCTGTTTACCGTGTTATTTACTGACAAAAAACTCTGTTGAGAAGTATATCTTACGAACTTCGTAAGCGCTTTCATTATCTTTTAATTTTATCTCCTGCACCATCCCCCTGATAACATTTTTACCTTTTTTATAACTCTTTGTTTTGTACAATGCGTTGTAGTTGTTGCTCTTGATTGTATCGCAGGTCGCGTTGGCCGGCAGTTGGTATTTTTCGTCAAAAGGACCAACAATCAGCAACATGTACTGTTTAAAAAAGGATGCTTCCAGAGCAACCGACAGTTGAAATTCTTCGCCGTTTTTTATGGTGTCTTTGGGGGCCTTCACATTCAGGTAGCTGCTGTTCATCTTATCAGGCAAGCCATTCCGGTCGTACTCTATCCACTGATTCAGATAGCTTTTGCCATCCAGGACTATATACTCGCGCTTTCCTGTAAGCACGCTGTTTCTGTCGAAAACATAAAACCATCCCGAACGTTCACCATCTACATAATTTCCGACATTGTTGAGCATGCCGTTTTTATGAAAAACCAGCCCTGTACCATGATTTTTCCCCTCTTTGATAAAAGTAAGGTTATCAGGCTGCTGATTATCGTGAAAATTCAGGTAAATCCCTTCGGCCTTTTCGCCGGCATATTGCTGAATGTACTCAAGGTTGCCGTTGGCATTGTATTTTACGTGTATCTCTTTGGCATCGCCACCGGGCTTAATGACATATTCGCCTTTTTCATTCGGGCCCTGCGAACACGACACCATGAGCAGGGAAAGCATAAGTACAACAAGGATATTTCTCATTTTTTGTGTTTTTTTGATGATGTAAAATTACAACTTTTCAGTTATAACGATGTTTTTTGAAATTTCACCTAAAACATATGCACACGTCATATCTGACTAAATAGTCAATAAAAAACATACTTAACAATGGTATTACGAACGCTCAGTTTTAACAAAACAAGGCGTTATATTTTATTTTGTAAATAAATATTTTTCAACAATAAAATTTATAATTTTGTAGTCATAAAAGAACCTAAATCTCAAAAAAACATACATTTATGGCAAAAAGAACCATCGTAGCAATGCCCGGCGACGGCATTGGAGCAACCGTACTGAAAGAAGCAATCAGAGTCCTCGATGCAGCAGGCTTTGATGCTGAATACGTTAATGGCGACATCGGCTGGGAATTCTGGTGCAAAGAAGGAAACCCGCTGCCCGACCGTACCATCAAACTCCTTGAAGAACATAAGATTGGGCTCTTCGGCGCTATCACCTCGAAACCAAAAGATAAAGCTGCAGCCGAACTTGTTCCCGAACTGCAGGGCAAGGGCCTGGTGTATTACAGCCCTATAGTAACCATGCGGCAAAAATTCGGCCTCGACATTTGCATGCGTCCCTGCCAGACACTGAAAGGCAACCCGTTGAACTTCGTCCGCCGCAACGCAGCCGGTGGAGTTGACGAACCAATTGTTGACACCATGATTTTCCGTCAGAACACCGAAGGTCTCTATGGCGGTGTGGAATGGACCAACCCTCCCGACAATGTGTATAATGCCCTGATGACGCATCCGCGTTTCAAACCTAATTTCGAATGGTGCCCCCGCGAAGAGCTGGCCGTGTCAACCCGTATCACCACCAAAAAATTCTGTACCCGCATTATCAGGGCAGGCTTTGAATACGCAAAAAAACGTGGTTTTGACAAGGTCACCTTATGCGAAAAACCTAATGTGATCCGCGAAACATCAGGCATGATGCTGAAGATCGCCCAGGAAATGAGCAAAAATGAATACCCCGGCATTCGCGTGGAAGATGTAAACATCGACGCTATGATGATGTGGCTGACCAAAAATCCTGAAAACTACCATGTGATTATCTCTGAGAACATGTTTGGAGATATTGTATCTGATGGATTTGCCGGCCTGATTGGCGGCTTGGGATTCGCAACTTCAGCACAGTTCAATCCGGATTCCGGTGTTGCAGTTTTTGAACCAACACACGGTTCAGCTCCAAAATACGCTGATCTCAACCCATCCATAGTGAACCCGATTGCTATGATCCTTTCAGCCGTGATGATGCTCGAACATCTGAACGAAAACGAAATTGCCAACCGCATCCGCAAAGCAACAGAATCAGTTGTAGCTGAAGGAAAAGTACGCGCATACGATATGCTTAAAATGAGGGGTACCCAGGAAGTCATTAACCAGGGCGCTGCTTCAACTACCCAGATGGCCGACGCAATCATCGCAAAGATGTAGGCACCGTGTCCAATCACACCCAAAACAGATTGTTGTAGTTTAATCATCTTTAGACAAACATCAATCTGTTTTGCTTTATAATGCAGGCCGTCATGATATCTCAAAATAAATACGATTTTCTGAAAAAAACCATCCCCGGTATTTTTGTATTGATCCTGTTTTTTTCGGGAAAAAATCCGGCATCTGTAACAAAGCCGGAAGACATCACGTGGAATGAGCTGGATAAAGGGTTGTTTTATACTGAAATGACAGGCCCTTATATTTCAAAATTTTCTGATTCCAAGGTCAGCATACTTAAAATTGATCCGGCATTTTTTGATTTTGAGCTGGTCGCTTCAAGCGAATCCGACAGCCTCCTGAGGACTATTAAAGATTGGTGTGATGCAAGTAACCTGACCGGGGGAATTAATGCCGGAATGTACTCACTAAAGGATCACATCAGCGGTGTCGGGCTAATGCAACATTATGACCATGTAAACAACGCGAAGGTGAAAGAAAATTTTAATGCCCTGGCTGTGTTTAATCCGAAAAACAAGTCACTGGCTTCATTACAGATTGTTGACATGGTTAATCAGGATTGGAAAGACATATTAATAAAATATCACTCCTGTTTCCAATCAATCCGGATGATTGATAATGAAGGGAAAGCTGTTTACTGGAACAAAAAACCCGAATTAAGATGCAGCATGACCGTCCTGGCAGTTGATAAATCAGGTAATACCCTTTTCTTATTTTCCCGTTCACCATACAGCGCAAATGAGTTCATTAATTTCATGCTGAAATCCGGGTTGCAGATTCAAACGGCGATGTATCTGGAAGGTGGCCCGGAAGCTTCTTTGTATGTAAATGTTGGAAAAAACGAGATCATAAAATTCGGGAGTTATGTATCCCGGACCAATCCCGACGATGATAATAATGAATTGAGAAAAATGCCCAATGTCCTGGGCATCAGAAAAAAAACAAACGACTAAAGTATTCTGTAATAAATGTTTAAAAAGTTAAAACAAAACAAAGCCATCAGGTACTCCTCGATAATCCTTACCGTACTTTTTGCATTGATAGGTTTTATGTTGACTACGGCCTTTGTAGGTATCAAATTGCATGTATTCAATGATCCCGGAGCTGTGGATTATAACGACCGGTATTTTCAGAAGATGGATAATGATTATAGTTCACTTAAAAGTGATTCTTCAGAAAATGATGTCTTCAGGATCGCAAAATTCTATTCTAAGCTGAATGTATTAAATGAATACTACCCTGCAAATGCACAATTGATTCATAAGGCCTATCTGCAACATCAGAACATAGCCATAGCAGAACGCATGATTGACGCGGCCGGCCTTAATATGATAGACAGCAATGATTACACCAACAAAATAAAAGAATGTGAGATTTTATTCGGTCATAACAGGACAAATGCTCAAAAAGACTGTAATTTATATGAATGGATGAACATTCCCGAATGGTCGGATTTTAAAATTGCCGTGATGAAAGATACGTCGCTGATCGACAGTGCGGGTATGGTGATGGATGTGGAACCCAGGCTTATTGTATCCGTATTGCTGGGGGAACAAATGCGCCTGTTCAATTCAACACGGGAAGTCTATAAAACCGTTATCAGCCCATTAAAAATTTTATCGGTGGAAGCGAAATTTTCGCTGGGTGTTACCGGTGTTAAGGAAGAAACGGCCATGCTGGCAGAAAAATACCTTCAAGATTCCACATCCATTTTTTATCCTGGAAAAAAATACCAACATCAGCTGGATTTCAGCACCACGGATGTAACAAAAGAACGTTACGACCGGCTGGTGAATTACCGTAACCACTATTATTCTTACTTATATGCCGCCGTGATCTTAAAAGAAGTCCGGCAGCAATGGAAAAGATCCGGATATGATATCTCGGACCGGCCGGAAATACTCGCGACGCTGTATAATGTCGGTTATGCCTGTTCCGTTCCGAAATCAAATCCTTCAGTAGGTGGTTCAACTATTCAGATTAAAGAAAAAAATTATACATTTGGAGCATTGGCTTATGAGTTTTATTATTCCGGCGAATTGGCAGATGTTTTTCCATATAAACCAAATCTGTGGTAAAAAATGAAATTTTATATTAACTAAAACCAAAAAAACTATGAATGCACAAGTATTAGAATTATGGCCCGAACTCATGTGGATCAAAGATGAATCCCTGCGTGAAAAAACTGCAAAAACCTGGGAAGTAGCTCTCGAAAAAAGTGTTTTGACAGTCAAAGACCTGAACACTATTCCTTTTACATTACTTGCCGGACCAGACCTGAAAGTGACTTTTATGGGGCACAAGCGTGCTGTGGTGCACATTGCCAAAGATTGCGGCCAACAGATGAACAAATTTTTTAAAGATGACCTTCCGGTTAACATGGATGTGCTTATTGCAGGAGCTATTCTTGCTGATGTTGGAAAACTGCTTGAATATGAGATGAAAGACGGAAAATCCGTCCAGGGAAAATATGGGAAATACCTGCGCCATCCATTTAGCGGTGTATCGCTGGCTGAGCAATGCGGTGTTCCTGCAGAAGTTTGCCATATCATTGCCACCCACGCCGGTGAAGGCGATATGGTGAAAAGAACCACCGAGGCTTTCGTCGTGCACCACGCCGATTTCATGACTTTTGAACCATTCAAGGACCGATTAAAATAAATAAGAATAGTAAATACTTTTTATTTTTTTCTCGCAAAGGCGTTAAGTCGCAAAGAAATTTAAAAAAAATTGGATAAATGAAAAAAGAAATAATAAAATAGAGCCATGACACTAATAGAAAAAATTCTTGCAAAACATTCCAACCAGGCAACCGTAAAGCCTGACGACATCATTGATGTAACCATCGACACCCGTGCCGCACGCGACTTTGGAGGTGCCAACGTTGTAAAAAATCTTTTGGACAACGGACTCACGGTAAACGACCCGTCGAAGACGGTCTTTACCTTTGACTGCAACCCCGGCGGTTCAGACCAGAAATATGCTGCCAACCAGCATCTGTGCCGGCAATATGCCCGTGAAAACAACATCCGTGTTTACGATATTGATGCCGGTATCGGCACGCATCAGGCTATCGACGGCGGCCTGGCCTGGCCGGGAAGCACTTTTGTTTCCACCGATTCACATGCCAACATTATGGGCGCCATCGGCTGTTTCGGCCAGGGCATGGGCGATCAGGACATTGCCGCTGCATGGGCCAAGGGCTATGTATGGTTTAAAGTTCCATATTCTGTAAAAATAAACCTTACCGGAAAACGCCCGGCTAATGTTTCAGCAAAAGACATCGTACTCAACCTGCTGAGCATTTTCGGGGCAAATAAACTGTTAGGTACCTCCGTAGAAATTTATGGTGAAGAAACCGACAAACTCACCGTGGACGAACGCATCACCATCTCTTCAATGGCTACGGAGATGGGCGCTATCATCATCTTCTTCACTCCGACTGCTGAAATCATCAGTCATTTTGAAAAATTTACCGGGAAAAAGATAGAACCGGTAAAAGCTGATGCTGATGCCGTATATCAACAGGTTTTCGATATTGATATCAGCAAATTTGTTCCGATGGTGGCACGTCCCGGACATCCACACGACGACGCCAGCGTGGAATCGGTAAAAGGTACCAAAATCGATTCGGCCTTCATTGGCAGTTGCACCAATGGGCGCATTGATGATTTGCGCATTGCCGCGGGTATTTTAAAAGGCAAAAAAGTGGCCCCCGGCGTAGTATTAAAAATAGTTCCCGCCACCGACGATATCTGGAATCAGGCTTTGGAAGAAGGCCTTATTAAAATATTCAAAGATGCCGGAGCCATGGTTTCCAACGCTGGCTGCGCAGGATGTGCAGCAGGACAGGTTGGGCAAAACGGGCCTCAGGAAGTTACTATCAGTACCGGAAACCGTAATTTTGAAGGCAAACAGGGAAAAGGTTTTGTGTACCTTGCTTCGCCTGCCGTGGTAGCTGCCTCGGCTGTTGCCGGATGCATTACAACACCCGACCAACTTCCTTCAGAACCGGCTGCTTTCGGTAAACTCGGAATTTTAAAACCTTCGGCAAAAAGCGAAAATATGCAGAAAACCCAAAAGCCATCAGTAGTGGAAGGCAGGGTATGGATCATCAAAAAAGATGATATCGACACCGATATGATTTATCATAACCGATACCTGACCATCACCGATATCAAAGAAATGGGACAGTATTCGTTTGACAACCTCAAGGGATACGAAGACTTTGCAAAGAAAGCCAAAGCCGGCGACATCATCATCACTGCAAAGAATTTTGGAGCAGGCAGCTCGCGTCAGCAAGCCGTGGATTGCTTTGTTTCGTTAGGAATTTCATGCATACTAGCCGAATCTTACGGAGCAATTTACGAACGCAATGCCATCAATGCTGCATTCCCCATACTGACATACAATCCCGAAGTGCTTGACCAGCTTGAGCTGAAAGACGGCGACACTGCAAAAATTGATTTTCTCAGCGGCGAGATTACCAACCTGACCAACAATAAGACAGGGAAAGTCAATAAGTTTTATGACGCACAGGCGAAGATATTTATGAACGGAGGATTGCTATAGGAAGGATTAAGTTAAATAGGTTGATTGGGTCAAATAGTACAAAGGAAGAAAGGAGGAAAGAAAGCGTTTACCCCTTACTCCTCTTTTCCTCATTCCAACTTAATCAACTTATTTGACTTACAAGTTAACTGATGATTAGGTTAAATAAGTACAAAGGAGGAAATAAGGAGGAACGAAAGCGTTTACCCCTTACTCCTCATTTCCTCATTCAAACTTAATCGACTTATTTAACTTACTAGTTAACTAGTGATTAGGTTAAATAAGTACAAAGGAAAAAAGTAGTGATTTACTGATTTCCCCTCCCGTTTAACTTAATCAACTCATTTAACTCATTTAACTTATTTAACTTGCTTAACTAATGTAAAAAATGTACAACCTGTCTGCTTTTCCCACCGAACTCAAAAAAAACATAGTTACTGCTCTCAAAGCAACAGTTGCTACGCCTGTCATAATTTGCAGCAAGGAACAGATAGCATACAATCTGCATTACTTTTTAAAATGTTTTAGCATCAGGGAACGACAAGTTTATTTTCCGGTCAAGGTAAACCACGACATTGCCGTACTGAGCTTTCTTAAAAAGCTTGGTGTCTGTTTTGAGATATCCTCTGCCGGAGAGTTGGAGATGCTCAAAAACATTCAGACAGATCCTGATAAAATCATTTTCAGCAATCCGGTAAAAATTCAGAAACATATCCGGTTGGCTCATGATTATGGCATCAAAACTTTTGCTTTTGATTCAGAAAGCGAACTTTTAAAACTTAGTCAACACGCCCCGGCTTCGGATGTGTATCTGCGAATTGCCGTTCCCAACAAGGGTGCGGAATGGAAGTTGGAACACAAATTTGGAGCCAGGTTCCAGGAAGCCTGCAGGCTGATGAAAATGGCGACAGACTGTGGATTAAGGCCGGTAGGCATCGCATTCCATGTGGGATGGAACAACACCCTGCCGGAAACCTTTGAGGCGGCCATGAACATAGCGGCGCAAGTAACAACAGCACTTGAAGAAAAAGGAATAAAACTCAACTTCCTAAATATCGGTGGCGGGTTCCCGGCCCATGGCGTGGACCAATACGCCTTGCTAAACAATATTTCCAAAAAAATTAAACCTCAACTGGCGATTTTCAGAATAAAACATGGCATGACAATAATGGCCGAACCCGGCTCTGTTATCATGGCCAACACCGCAGTCATGCTATCAGCTGTAACGGCCGTTATCAAACGCGGCAAAAAACATTGGATATTCTTAGACAGCAGCATTTTTCAAGGGTTTCAATGGATAATGGGCGGGTTGAAATATCAGCTTGTGTACCCTTATAAGACAAACGAAACTGTGAAATTGTTGCCATACAACATTACCGGCCCCACATGCGACAGCCATGATATTTTTGCTGAAAACCTGATGCTGCCGGAAACTGTAAAAGCAGGTGATTTTTTCCTTGTTTATCCTGCAGGTGCCTATATCAATTCGGCCAAAGAATATAATGGCTTTGGGTATCCGGAGACAGTGGTGTACTGATGAAGATACATTGGCTATTATGGGTTAATCGTTTACCAAACAATTTTCAAAAATCCCATATTTGATTTTTTTGGTCTTAATGGGAATTCATCAAATGATAGGCTGATTATCTTCCTGCCTTTACTGATTAACAATTTTAGTTTTTCCAATAATTCCATCACTTAAAATAATAAGAATGGAGTAGATACCATCCAGTAAATGGTCCATGTTTATTTTTGTTGTGCCGCTTGCATTGTGAAATAGAACTTCTTTACCTAAAATGTCGTAAAGTGTTATTGTAGCATTGTTTTCGGCATCTATGAAGAAATAATCTTTAACAGGATTCAGATAAATGCTGCTAATTGTTGTGGATTCTACAGTATTAAATCAATGCACCATCCTGATCACCATACATTTTGATTTATCCCAACCTGCAAATTCAAGTTTGAACGTGTACATGCCAGAAGACAGGTTCTTTTGCGAAAATACAACAGTATGATTTCCGATGGTTTGAGTTTCATTCACCAGTTCTGTGATTAGTTCGCCAAGAGAATTGTACACATTCAGTTTTACCTTGCCGTTTTCCGGAATAAAATATGTCAAAGTTGCATCATCATTGAAGGGATTGGGATAACCGGAAAATTCATATCCGGCTTGCGGCTCCTCTCCCTGGACAAAGATCTTTGGCATAGTAAGGAAGGCATCCTCATTAATTTCACCATATTGATTGGCTATCAAACCGGTGCCCTTCAGGTAAAAATCCAGTTCTCCTTGGCCCGCATTGGTGAGCGGACGGAAGCCAAGCCTTACCAGTTCATCATTAGCAGCAACATCAAAATGATCTGTGGTGGCAAAAACCACTCTGATTATTCCCTGGTCATCTGTTACCAGCAGGTCATTATTTGCTGCAATGATTTCTTCCAATGTAGGATTGATCTTTGCCGGACCATTGTCTTTGCCGGTATTGGACATGGAGGCACTTACCAGTTTGTATTTATCATTGGGATAGTTCAACTCCAGGCCCACTGCGGAAAGCTCATTCATTTTGGTGCTTATCCGTAGGGGAACTTCAAAATAATCAGGATCACTTATCATGATTGATTCGTCTGAACGGATGATGATATCCTCATCAGGCAGTACTTTTGCCATACTCCAGTTGGTTACAGCACCTTGGTATTTTCCACTGGATGCATCGTAGTCGCCAAAGGCAACTGTTTGCAGGGTTACGTTTAAGTCGGTACCGGCCACTGTTACCAGGGTATCAAAAGCTACCCAGTTTCCTTTCGGGAAATTTCTTGCCGGATCGCTTGGCATCCCGATCTTTGCACTGATTCTCGCCATGTCAACACTATTAACGGACGCATTATTATCCACATCCGCGCCCCTTCTGTGTTTGTCGGAAAAATATCTTGACGGATCGCTTACCGGATTGTGGCCTATGTTGTATTTTAATAATGCAAGGTCAATAGCATTAACATGATTTACATATTGCATGGTGTCAGGATAAGGGATGTGGTCGTAAGCCAGTATATAGTCTCCATCCGGGACATTGGTAAATTGATAATTCCCGTTGGCATCACTCATAGTGGTTGCCACTACCGCCCCGCCCGGGCTGGTCTTCAGGATCACTTCTACATTATCAATATTATATGTTACAGCGTTGTATACGGGCTGATTTGGCGCGGGATTCCCTGCAATTGCCTTTTTCAGATACCGTGTTTTCCCGGCAATGATATGCCCGGATACACCGGATACAATTAAAATGCTTAATTGTTTTGTATCGTTACCTGCGCCGTTGGTTGCTTTTACAGTAAAATTATACGTTCCTGCCGTTGTCGGCGTGCCTGATATTATTCCGCTTGTTGAAAGGGATAACCCATTTGGCAGGCTGCCCGTTTCAAGACTCCATGTCATTGGCGTTTCACCGGTTGCTGTGAGTGTTTGGCTGTATGCAATTCCTGTTTCGCCGTTTGGCAAACTTACCATTGTAATTACGGGCGCAACCATTTGTAAATGTAATGGCATATCAACCGTATTTCCAAACAGGCCGGGCAGTTCGCCATTTTGGGTTGTCCAGCCGTTTGCTGTTGTAAAGTGGTTACCCAGTGTGCCGTCAGTATTTATTTGTACTTTATTCAAGCTCGCACCATCCAGGTTTGTCGCCCCAATGTTGTTCCATATGGTGTCTCCCGAAGGATTTACCATTTGCGAAAAGCCAAAATTGTTTAGAAGTGTGCCGGCGTTATATCCCGTTACTCGCCCAAAATATGTACTGGAGCAGGTCAAACCAGGATTTAATGCCACACAGTTGGATATAGTACCGACACATTGACCTGCTATTCCACCTGATAAAGCAATATAAGTACTATTGCTGCTTATGGTGCTTGTAGAATAGCAGTTTGACACCGTGCCGTGATCAACTATCCCTGCAACGCCACCTGCACGAGCATATATCGTAGTGGAAGAAGGAGAATTTGTACTATTAACCTGCCCTTGAGAATAGCAGTTTGTCACAGTTGTGTTTTGCCCTATCCATCCCACTATACCGCCTGCACAAGTCGAAAAAGAAGAGCTTTCGCTCATTACATGCGCTGAATAATAGCAGTTTGACACAGTTGCGTTTTGCCACATATATCCTACTATACCGCCTGCATAAGAGGGGCACTCAGAACTATACACATTATAATAACCAGAAGTGCCTATCACAGTAGCTGAAGAATGGCTGTTTGAAATTGCATCTTCAGAAACACCCGCTATGCCACCTACACAAGATTGTCCGGAACCAGCAGTACCATTAACAC
>JAGNBV010000107.1 GCA_018004645.1 Bacteroidales bacterium | reverse complement strand
ATCTTCAAAACTATCTAAACGAATTTATTTACAAGTTAAACAGGAGATTCAATGGTGATTTATTTGAAAGAGTCATCATTGCCGCTGTTTTTCCTTACTGGTACAAAAGTGATTAATCAATAAATAAAAAAAAACTCCTTCCGGAACAGAAAGGAGTCAAAAAAAAATTTTTTTCTTACATCGGAATAAAACTCATCAAAATATCAATAATCGTGTCCTCAAAACCTTCGCGGTACGAAGCCCATATATACAGGCTTATTTCAGGGTAGTCAGGATCGACAATAAGCATGGTTCCTACCGGATATCCATCAATCATACCCTCGTACATATACCCCCAGTACCCGTTTAGTTTCTGTTCATCCAACACCGTAACTTCGCCAATCTCAGTAACGCCATTGCTTACAGCCCATTTATACAAAGCATCCTGCATCCCCTCCAGGCTCAGGTTTTCATTTTTGCGCGGATAGATGGACAGCGTAATATTATTGTTCTTCCCAGACCACCTGGTTTCGCTTGATTCTGATACCTCAAAGTCGGAAGGTACCTGAAACTTTGTTTTGTAAAAATCCCAGTCGTATGTCTTCCATTGCGCGGATACTTCGGATGATGTTCCTAAAAGTATCAAGACAAAAAACAGTACCAATGAATACTTAATATTGTGTTTCATAAAAATTTTGTTTTTAGTTAATAATTATAAAAATTTCTCAAAACAAAATTAAGTATTAACCTGTGAAAAATAAAGGCAGGTGAAAAATTTTTTTACAGGCAGAAATTAAGAAATTCTGCGACTCATATTGGTGTAAAGCTGGTAAGTATATTCAGCACATCGGCTTCGGAGCCGGCTTTATAATGAATAAAAATATAGAAAGTGATGAGCGGATAATCAGGATCTTTTAATATCATTGTTTCTACAGAATAATCATCCACCACACCTTCAAACAAATACCCGCTATAACGGTTTAATTTTTCCGGATCAATTTCTGTTCCTTCATCTATATTTTTCACGCCATTGCTCACTGTCCAGTTCTGCAAAGCCGTTTTAAGGTTATCGCCTGAAAGATTTTCGCCTTTGCGGGGATAAATACTCAGGGTAATGCTGCTGTTGTGCCCTATCCAGGTATTGGCGGTTGCCTGGTCAACTTTGAAATTTTCCGGAACTTTAAATTTTATTTTGTAGGAGTCCCATGAATAGGGCTTCATTTGAGCGAATACGCCCGTTGCACTTAAAGCGAAAGTAAATAACAACAACACGCTGGCGGAGTAAAAAATGGATTTTTTCATGCCTGTGATATTAAATTGGGGAATTGTAAAGTTACAAATATTATTCCAAATAATTTTCAGGTTGCAGGCAGGCTCACATAGCCATCTCGACCACCGCTAATCTTTTTTTGCCATCCATCCGCACGGTGAGCGGTTTTTCAAACCGTACGTGCCTGAAAAACTTCGTTTGACTGATGAGTTTCTGCTTCGCCAGCAGGTCCCACGAAATAAAACTATTACTCACCTCGGGCTGCACCGAAAAATATCCGATATTCATGGAGGTAACATTATGGAAAAAATGTGAGCCCGATGAAGCATCGAGCGGAAAGTCCTCCAGGCTGGTTTCGATAATAAAACGGGCATTGGAAATCTGTGGCCAGTTGACAGGTATGCCAATAAAACGGTCGCGTGTACCCCAGCGCCCCGGTCCTATAAGCATATATGGTATTTCACTATCCACCATTTTGCGGTTCAGATTGTCAATTTCTTCGGCCATAGCTTCGGTCATGGTTTTATCAAACTGCTCCACATCCACGTAAATTACATCGCTAATATTGTCCACCTTACCATTACCCATGGCCTTTTCGGCGAAAACGACCAGGTCTTCCCTGCTGATGCTGTCCATATCTATTTCATAATCCATCGCATTGCCCAACAAAGGTTTGATCTGCAGGAGGTAAAAGGATGCCCGGTTTTTACTGTCTTTGGTAAGGTCGATGGCAAATTCAATTTCCACCGGGGTTCCGAGGGCTTCTTTTACCACATCCAGCACTACCTGTATGGTTTCGGCCAGCGGAATATAGTTGTACTTGAGGATGTTGGCAAAGTTTACCACACGGGGGCCTGCATGCGTAATACCAGGCATCATACGGTCGCTTTCGGCATCATACACCGAAGCGCAGTGTTTGAGGTTGCCCTGGTTTTCGGCGATGTCAATATCGAGTTTTCGCAAGCCTGCCCCCTCGCCCTCCATAAGGTTCACATCGGTTTTGCCAAGGTCCACGGCATAATAATACAACTGAGAATTTTTGTACAGGTCTTTGGCCGTATAATTTTCGGCAGTAGGATATTTCGGTGAGAAACGATAGGCTTTTTCGCCGTCCACCACATAACTGCCCAGGCCAACAGCAATAACCGCCACGCCTTCCTCAGGCTGCATGTGGCCAAAAGGATAATAGTTATATGATTGGGCCACACCGCTGATATGCGGATAAAACACATCATCATACTGATTGCCGACAACTTCCTGCAGTACGATAGCCATTTTTTCATCTTCAATATTATAGTTAATGGCTTCCACATATCCGCGTGCCATTTTGGAATACACCGAAGCGTAAACAAGCTTAATGGCTGTCATCAGTTGTTTCAGGCACACATCAAAATCGGGGTTGCTGTTGGGCAGCAGGTATGTTTCAAAAATCCCTGCAAAAGGCTGTGCCAGCGAATCTTCAAACAGGCCTGAAGAACGCACGGCAATAGGTTTTTTGATAAGTTTCAGGATTTTTCTTAAGCGTTTTATCAAACCATCACCCAGGTTGCCTTTCACAAATTCGGCGCGTATCTCTTCGTAACTATTAGTTGTAGCAATAATGTTCCGCAGTTTATTCCTGTCGAGAAAATATTCAAATTCATCCGTGCCTATTATCAATGTTTTCGGACAACGTATGTTGATATTAGGTATCAGGTTATGGAAATCAAAATTATAAATCAATGTGTTAATAAAAGCCACTCCCCGGCCCTTACCTCCCATAGACCCTGAGGCCAGGCTGATAATGCTGCTTTCTTCGAGGTTGTCCACCTCTTCGTAACTGATGACTTTGCCTTTGTTGAACTCGCTGCGATGCATCTGTATTGCGTGGAGCAGGAAATCCCGCAGTTCCTGGGTAGTTTTGAAATCAGGAATCTTGTAAGGGTTAATATAGCGTGCCAGTAGCACCTCGCCCCTGGCCATGAGCCACAGCGAAAAATGATCGCGTCTGGCATGATATACCAGCGAATCATCAGGGATTATTTTAAGGTAGTTTTCGAATTCCTTAAGCGAGCGGGCGATGGCGATTTGCTTGCCTTCCGCATTTTTATAAATAAAATTTCCGAATCCTAAATAGTGTGTGATAAAACTCTGTACATCCTGCAGGAGTGTAGAAGAATTTTTATCAATAAATATAGTTTTCAGATCGAAAGCTTTGTCAGCGTTGGCGCTGTCAGTTGATTGCATGATAATCGGCAGGTCTTTTTTCCTGCTGCGGGCATACTGTACGAGGCTCACACCGGCGTTTTCGTCTAATTGGCCGTCTTTTTCGTATTTGACATCTGTTATCAGGCAAAGCATAAAATCTTTGTACTTGTCAAAAATTCTGATGGCGTCTTCGTAATTTCTGGCTAACAAAATTTTTGCCCTGGCCCGCAGGCGCAATACTTTGAGCACTTCGTCGGAGGCCACATCCTCAATGATGCGCTGAGTTTGCTGCATCACATTGGAATACAGCAATGGCAGGTATTTTGAATAATAGATGGCTGAATCTTCCACTAAAAGTATAACCCTAACAAAGCCGATTCGCGTATCATTATCAACATTTACGCGGTCTTCCACATAGTTGATCATGGCAAAAAACACTTTGGGATCGCCATTCCACACAAAAACATCGTCAATGGCAGAAAACAGGTTTCTGTTTTTTTCATAAAACTCAATATCCGCGTAATTATTAAGCATCATGAATATTGGGATGTAGGGATAACCGGCTTTGATTTCGGCACTGATTTCCGAAGGGATTTTCCTGTCCACACCCATCATAAAAATCACCATATCGTAGTGTTTTCCTCTTAATTCGCGAAAGACCTCTTCCGCTGACGACACGCCGGTAACACGGGGCATCGACACCAGATTCAGCTGATAATATTCTCCTAAAAAATGTTCCACAAAGCGGCCTTCCTTTTCAATGTTATAAGCATCATACAGGTTAGCCACAATCAAAATTTCCCTGACTTTAAAAGACATGAGGTCGTGGAAAATATCCCGTTCATAATTCTGCTTGTTCAAAAACCGTTGCAAAAGCTGCCTGCCTCTTATTTGAGGCGTTTCCGACTGAAGAAGCTCCGAATCAAGGACATCAATTCGTTTGGTTTTATCCAGAATAAGGCGTGCCAACAGGCTGTTGATATGCCCCGAAATAATATTGGCAATGTTTTCTATCAGGTTACGTTCTTCAGCCAGGAAAGGACCTTCATCGGCTTCAGGAAACTCTTTGGTATAACAAATTTGTATGAAGCCCTTTTTGTCGTCGATGGTTTTAAAGGGCTGTAATTGCCTCCAGGCGGTTTTTTCATAAGCGGGAGTTGACAATTCCATATTGTCATAAGTAATGCAAGCCTCTGTAAACTGAGGATACTGCCAGGATTTTTGCAGAACATGGCAAATTTTCTCAAAGGTTTCCCTAAGCGGCTTTTCTTCTTTTAAAATCTGGATGGTCTGGTTGATGCAGGAAAGCTCTTTTAACCGCTCGGAGCTTTCTGCCGCTAACTTATTAATTTCATCATGTTTGTTTATTTCATCGGTCATAAAAATAATTTTGCTTTCAAGCCTATTCTTTTATCTTCAAATTTATTAACTTTTTTTATCAATACAATCAATTACTAAAATTTTATTTATTTTTTTTAATATTTCAATAAATTTATTTTGCTTTAGTTAATTTTTAACTTTATTTTTGTATTAGACAAATAGTTTACAAATTTAAAAGGAAAAAACATGAATACACTTAATGAAAAGCTTGAAAAATTTATGGCAAAAGTTATTGCCAAAAATCCTGCCGAGCCTGAATTTCATCAGGCTGTTAAAGAAGTGGCAGAGTCGTTGATGCCTTATATTGAAGAGAATCCCAAGTACAACGGCATTCTTGAGAGGATGGTGGAGCCCGAAAGGGTTTTTATTTTCAGGATACCCTGGGTTGACGACAAGGGTGATTTTCAGATGAACCGCGGTTTCAGGGTACAGATGAACAGCGCCATAGGGCCGTACAAAGGCGGCATGCGCTTCCACCCTACCGTCAACCTTGGCGTGTTAAAATTTCTGGCCTTTGAGCAGGTGTTTAAAAACAGCCTGACCACCTTGCCTATGGGTGGCGGCAAGGGCGGCTCCGACTTCGATCCGAAAGGCAAGTCGGATAATGAGGTGATGCGTTTTTGCCAAAGCCTCATGACTGAGCTATGCAAGTACATCGGCCCCGACACGGATGTTCCGGCCGGTGATATTGGCGTCGGTGGCCGTGAGATAGGCTTTATGTTTGGACAATACAAAAGAATCCGCGACGAATTTACCGGCGTGCTTACCGGGAAAGGCCTCACCTGGGGTGGCAGCCTGATACGCCCCGAAGCTACCGGCTACGGACAAGTGTATTTTGCCAACGAGATGCTGAAAACACGGGGAATGGATTTACAAGGCAAGACGGTTGTTGTTTCCGGTTCGGGCAATGTGGCTCAACATGCTGCACAGAAGGCCACCCAACTTGGCGGCAAGGTAGTTACCCTGTCGGATTCGGGAGGATATATCTATGATCCTGATGGCATTACGCCCGAAAAACTGGCTTATGTAATGGATCTCAAAAACAACAAGAGAGGAAGAATTTCAGAGTATGCCCGAAAGTACAACTGCGAATATGTGGAAGGCAAAACCCCTTGGGGTGTGAAATGCGACATAGCCCTGCCAAGCGCCACCCAAAACGAGCTTAACGGTGATGATGCGCGTACACTTTTAGCTAATGGCTGTATCTGTGTTACAGAAGGGGCAAATATGCCATCCACACCGGAAGCTATTGAAACTTTCCTGGCCAGCAAGATTCTCTTTGGCCCCGGCAAGGCTGCCAATGCAGGGGGGGTGGCTACATCGGGACTGGAAATGAGCCAAAACAGCCTGCGCTTAAGCTGGACAAGAGAAGAAGTGGATGAAAGGCTGCACAACATTATGATCAACATTCACAAAACCTGCGAAAAATATGGCAAGGAAAGCGACGGATTTATCAACTACGTGAAAGGCGCCAACATCGGCGGTTTTGTAAAAGTTGCCGAAGCGATGCTTGCACAGGGTTTAGTGTAGCGGTCTGTTTTAAAAAATAAAAAAGCCGCCCAAAAGGTGCGGCTTTTTTGCTTATAAAAACTTCAACAAATGATTGGGAATGCTCAGATATTCCCGATTATTTCATTCAGGATAAACCGGGCAGCCTGGCCATCGCCGTATATTTCAGGAAATTTCAAGTCTTTTTTGTTCATCACCTCCTTATACGAAAGCACAATTTTTTCTTCGTCGGCGCCACACAATATGGCAGTGCCCATTTCAACCAACTCAACCCATTCGGTTTCATCCCTCAGGATAAGGCAGGGCTTTTTGAAAAAATAAGATTCTTTCTGTACGCCGCCGGAATCGGTCATAATCAGGCGGGCATTTTTCTCAAGGCTAATAAAATCCAAATACGATACCGCAGGAATAATGGTAATAAGGTTGTTGTTTTCGATGATATCTTTCAGGGTGTCATCGGGCAGTTCATTCCATTTTTTCCTTGTCCGGGGATGCAAGGGGATGACAAATTTCATATCGCTTTTTTCACTTATCCTTTGTATCGCCCTGAAAATGGCGTTCAGCCGCACGGGATCGTCGGTGTTGGTGTCGCGATGCATCGTTACCAACACATAACCGCCGCTTTTCAGCCGCAGATCTTTTAATAAGGTGCTTTTATCTTCGGCAACTTTTGAAAAATACAGCGCATTGTCGTACATGATGTCGCCGCAGTGGAAAACGCCGGGATTGTCAATGTTATAGGGTTTTGCAGCGCTATGTCTCACTCCTTCGCCCAGCAGGTTGTCGATCCCTTTTTGTGTTGGCGAAAACAACAGGGTGGACACATGATCGGCCATGATGCGGTTTATTTCTTCGGGCATGGCCTTGTTGAATGACCTGAGGCCGGCTTCGACATGTACCACGGGGATATGCATTTTGGCTGCTGCCAGTGCGCCGGCCAGCGTGGAGTTGGTGTCGCCGTATATCAGCACCGCATCAGGGCTTTCTTTTGCCAGTATGCTCTCAATTCCGGCCATCATATCTGCGGTTTGTTTTCCATGCTTTCCTGAGCCCACTTCGAGGTTATACAGTGGCAGGGGAATTTCCATCTCGCGAAAAAAAACCATGGACATATTGTCATCGTAATGCTGACCGGTATGCAAAATCACCTCGGAAATTTTGTCCCAAAAATCCTGTCTGATGGTTCTGCTTATGGCGGAAGCCTTTATAAACTGCGGGCGGGCGCCGACGATGGTTAGTAGCTTTATCATAATCAGTTCAGATGCTTTGTTTTTGCAAATATACTACTATTGAGTCCGGTTTGAGCCGGTTTAACATTATTAAGTCCACTAAAAAGTCGGATTTAATAATTTTCAGTGACTTTTTACCCTTAATCTCAAAGGAAAGTTGCTGAAAATCAGCCGTCCATGCCTACCACAGTATGGGGCACGCAGGCAGGCTTTGGGGCAGGAAAATGGCTGATTTTTCACATTAAGTACTTATGGGAACGTGCTCATTATTACTAAAATAAAAATCAAAAATACCATAGGGGGATCAAAAACTGCGAACTGTTTTGACATAATAAAAGCAGGTTTGAAAATTTTATTAATTTTACCACAAAAAAAAATGAAGGAAACTAATAATGATAACCGGGATGTCATCCAGCTATTGGCCACTGTCTATTCGTTTATTAAAAGATATTTCATCATCCTCATCCTGGCAATTATTTGCGGCATCGTTATCGGCGTAATAAAAGGTAAATCCGGGGCCTACCAATACAAAAAACACCTTACTGTAAACTCCATCGTAGTGCCCAAAGAGGTGAGCATTGATATGATTAAATCAATAAAGATACTGGTGGGCAGCAGCAATAACGATCTTCTCGCCCGCAAGATGAACATCCCGGAAGATGCCGCCGCATCTATCATAAGCATTGATACCAGCACCTTTCGAAATAAGTTGCTCAATATAGGGTTTGGTGTTGATATTGTTTTTTCTGACCTTAAGTTTAGCGATACACTTTCGTCTGGCATACTGTATTTATTCAACAATAATGAGTATTATAAAAAACAGATTTCTCTCTTTTTGCAAGAAAAACAAACCATTTTGAATAATATAAACCGTAAACTTATTGAAAATGGAATCTCAAAGGAAGAAATAGAAAACACGCTTATATCAGTCCGTTCTGACAATTCAATGATGGTCAAAACCACCTCTTCCGATTTGGTTAGGCTTCTCGAAAAAAAGTACGAAACCGAAAAAGAAATTGAATTTGGCAGGCAGGTGACTATTATTGAAGATACTCAAGGAAAAATCTCCACCGGCATAGGTCTTGGGAAATCCGTTGTTTTGTATGGTCTCTTGGGGGTCCTGATAGGTATTCTGTTAACGCTTTTCATAGAATCTTTGCGGCTGACACGGCCTTACCTCAGGAAAAAGTAATTTTATTGCCGGCCTTGCCCTGAGGCACAAACAATAACACCGAGATAACAAAGACAAAGTAATACACACCGGTTTGTGTGTTCAGCACCGATTCGAACAAGAAAAACAGCGCATTGACAAACAACACCAACGCCAGTTTTATATCACGCCTTTTTGCTGCCCGGCAAAAAGCGCTGGTAAATATAAACAACAGGCTTAAAAGCCCAAGCATACCCAATTGAATGGTTGTTTCCAGGTATTGATTATGAACATTCAGGCGTGCTTTCATGGCCTCCTCCATCTGTTTTTCCTGGTATTTTTCCATGAGCTCATCCTTGCTATCGCCTGT
>JAGNBV010000106.1 GCA_018004645.1 Bacteroidales bacterium | reverse complement strand
AACCATTCATTTTTAATGGTTGCCAGAAAAGTATTGAACCGATCGATCAAAGTGTCGATGCACAGCTAAAGGAAGAGGTTACAATGCCTTATCATCCTTCATACAATGTGGAAGTAAAAGATGGCATGCTTGTTTTTGAAAGTAAAATGGCATTTGATGTAACCAAACTGGAAATTGCAGCAGCAAACCGGGAAGCTGTTGATTTATGGGAACAGAGTGTAGGGATTAAAACCCCAGCCAGTGTTTTTTATGCTGTTGTTTTTGCTGAAGATTCAGTAAGCAATTATTATGAAAGTTAACCAGAAAGCGAACAGGCATACTGGAGGGCGCAACCGGAAATTCATTCCGAAATTTATCAAAAGGCTTTATCTGAAAAAATTATACAATTGTTGCCCGATGGCGAGGGTGGTGAATATTTTGATTTAAACCTTTGTGATAAAACTGCTGCAAATGTTGTAAACCTCGATGGATTGGTTATTGTTGAAGGACAAATACACCAATACACCAATAATGCAATTAAACTTATTACAGATGGCGATTTGGGAAAAATTGAAAAGCTTAAAAAAATGAATGAAACTTATCAGGATGACAATATACTTGTTGCTGTTTTTGATAATAAGGTATTTAATGGCGATAACCACCTTAAAAGTGCCAGCTTTCTTTCAGATAACAACTGGACCAAGACTGCAAATTGGAACTATCCTACCAGTAAAAAGCGTGTTAAAGTGTGGATTGACGGCCACTCGGAAATGTCCGGAGCCTATGCCGAAGATGGTTGCAGCGAATACGCTAGTTGTACCTTTTATATCAGAGCCGAGGCAATGAAAAAAAATTTCTGGGGTAACTGGAAATACACTTCCTATATGCCAAGTTTTTCTTTCAATGCAACATGGGAATATGAGTATTACGATTTTTCCTGCGACCCTTTTATTACCCAGGGATGTGGTGTATATAATTGTCCGAAACATTATGTACCTGCATACAGTTGTACGGCAGAACCCAGTTATATTTGCCCAACATCGCCGCATAGCGCTTATTATCCTACAGTAAACAATGCATTTCTCCCTTTAACCCCACATGGAATATGGAAGTCGTCTCCAACTTGGTTCTACGACCCCTTTATGGTAACGCATTGTTCATTTAGCAGCATAATTGATGGAAAAAGCTTTACATATAATTGGTAAAATATAATAGGAAAGTATAGCGTTGAGATTAAATCAAATTGTCAACGCTATACTTAAATTTTTAACAAAATTTTTAACAATTTATAATGAAAATACTTTCTATTTTATCCATCCTTGCCATTTTTCTCTTATCCTGTTCAAAGGAAATAGATTTTAAATACAACCATATAGAAAAGAAGCTTGTGTTGAACGGGCTTATTTGTCCGGACAGTTTAATTTCGGTGCATTTAAGCCGGACAAACACAATACTGTCCGACGAAATACTAGTAATTGAAAATGCAACAGTTACGTTGTTTTGTAACGGGAAATTCGTTGAGATACTTGAATACTATAAGCATGGCATATATAAATCGCGAACAGTTTTTCCCCGGCCCGACAGTGTTTATACCATTACTGCAGAAGCAGAAGGTTACCTGCCAATCAGCGCTACCGATACAGTGCCGCGAAGAACAAGTATAATTTTTGGCTTTCATTCTTCTGGAAATACCTACGACGAATACGGCGACCCCCATCATGATTATGAAATTACCATTAGCGACCCGCCAGAAAAGAATTTTTATGAACTGTTTTTTATATATCAGAATTCCCCTAATATATTTAGTGATGATTATAGTTTACATTTTCAGGTGTACCCTGTTATTGCAGACCCTGTTTTAAGGTCGGACAGCGAACTGGATTACTGGGTTTTTACCTACGTTTTTACCGATAATTTCTTTAACGGCACAAACTACCTGATGAAAAATAAATTTTTAGATGCGGCTGTCGAAGGGGGATTTGCTAATCAATTTGTTCCAACAAATTATGAAGATAGGTATGCCATCCTGAGGACAACCAGCCTTGCCTACTACAATTATCGTAAAAGCTGGATAAGGCACAGCAATAACCAGCAAATTGGCAACAGGGTTAAAAAACCCTTATTTATGACGCTTATTGGTGATCCTACACCAATGTACAGCAATGTGGAAGGTGGTTACGGTATTTTTGCTGCTTATAACCAAACTTATTATAAACTTGAAGAACTCTGATATATGAAATATTTTCTCCCGGCAATATTTATTTTTACGAATGTTGTTTGTTATTCGCAAATTACTGTCAGCGGATTTATCGAGGATAAAAACACACATGAACGCTTACCCGGTGTAAATGTTTACGATATAAACAGCCTGCAGGGCACAGTTTCAAATTCATACGGATTTTACAGCATTTCCTTAAAAGAAGATACCGCCCGAATAATATTCAGTATGGTTGGTTATCAACAGCAGATAAATCAAATCCATTCCGGGGAAAAAGAAATAAACTTAAATGTTGAATTGGAAAGCGGGATCGAGTTGGCGGAAGTTGTTGTAACTCACAAACAAAAAACTTTCAACAATACCGAAATGAGCGTGCTTAAAATACCGGCAAAACAGTTGCTTCAAATACCGGCATTAATGGGCGAGGCTGATGTAATGAGGGCATTCCAGCTTATGCCAGGTGTACAGGGAGGCAAAGAAGGCACAAGTGGAATATATGTGCGCGGCGGGAGCCCCGACCAAAACCTGATGCTCCTTGACGATATTCCTTTGTATTATGTAAACCATATCGGCGGTTATGTATCCGTTTTTAATCCGGATGTAATTAAGGATATTAAATTATACAAGGGCGGTTACCCAGCCCGGTATGGAGGAAGGTTATCCTCGATTATGGATATCAGGATGAAAGAGGGCAACATGAATGAAGTGACCGGAAATGTCTCGGTGGGCATTATAAGCAGTAAATTTTCAATAGAAGGCCCGATTAAAAAAGATAAAACATCATTTATATTTTCCATACGGCGAAGCCTGTTTGATGTATTTACCAGAGGTTATCAAAAGTTAATTCTCAATGATAATACCTCGGCCGGATATACCCTATATGATATGAATGCAAAAATAAACCATATTTTTAATGCAAAAAACCGGTTGTACTTCAGCACATATTTTGGGCGCGACCGCATCCTCATAAAACAAAAAGACTTCAATACGCGGGACGATTATCCATATAATTTTAAGAGCAAAAATGATATAAACTGGGGGAATTATTCGACCTCTTTTCGATGGAACCATATATATTCTTCAAAATTATTCAGCAACTTTACAATAGGTTATACAAATTTTTTCTATCGTTCTTTCTCCGATATCGATAATATTGAAAAACAAACCGGCCACACCGTTGGCACCTTGTCAAATCATTTTTCCTCGGCAATTAACGATTTTTTTGCAAAAGCCGATTTTGACCTTTATAAAAACAACCAACAGATAAAATTTGGCGGAGGTATTACCAAACACCGGTTTACGCCAACCATGAATAATATTTACCAGGTTGGTACGAATGCCAGCAACATCGATACAACTTTTGGGTCACAAAAGAATATGCCGACGGAACTTTTTTTATATGCAGAAGACGAATTTACATTAACTGAAAATCTTCTACTCAATGTTGGTTTACATTTTACCAGTTTAACTGAAAAAAATCATACGTTTTACTCTTTACAACCCCGAATAACCGGAAATTACGTTGTTGCAAAAAATTACTCAATAAAATCTTCTTTTTCAAGAATGATGCAACCGTTTCATCTTTTGTCAAATAACGACGCAGGCCTTCCAACCGATTTATGGGTGCCTGCAACAAAAGAAGTCCCTCCTCAAAAATCATCGCAAATTGCCCTCGGAATTGCAGGTGAAATCAACCACAAGTATCCTGTTGAATGGAGTATTGAGGCCTTTTACAAAAAAATGAACAATTTAATTGAATTCGAAGACGGGGCTTCGTTTTTTTCGGGCATTGCCGATTGGAAAAAAAAGATAGTCAGGAATGGTAGCGGAACGATATATGGTTCTGAATTTCTCTTACAAAAGAAAGAAGGGGCTACAACAGGATGGATATCTTACACTTTATCGAAAAACATGCGGCAATTCGACGAACTTAATTCAGGTAATCCGTTTCCATATAAATATGACAGAAGGCATGATTTCTCGGTATTCATGAGTCACAAGTTTAACGAGAAATATCAATTGTCGGCTTCATGGGTGTTTGCAACCGGAAATGCAGTAACACTTCCAGCGAATAAATATAATCTTTATGTGATGGGATGGGAACATCGGGATGGGGGAAACATTGAGTACTTGTACGACGAGGTGCATATTTATAACGAAAGAAATAATTACAGAACGCCTTCATACCATAAATTAGATATCAGTCTGGATATCTCGGAAAAGAAAAGGGAGGGTTTAAGAATATATACACTTGGGTTGTACAATGCTTATAACAGGCTCAATACGTATTATTTGTATTTTGATAACGATAAAGCAGGAAATAAAAAGCTTTATTCATTCAGTTTATTTCCAGTTATGCCTTCAGTGAGCTACAGATATTATTTTTAGCAATTAACAAGTAATAGAATAAAATTCGTTTGCAGATATAAGACCACCACTCGGTCAATCTCTGTAGTATATACGTTGCAATCAGTCAATATACCGTTAAATATTCAGTAATGTATCTGGTGGAACTTCTATTTAACTGCAGGCGTAACCCTGGTTCGCCAGATAAGGGTATTATGACGGAGTTTCTACTCTCTCGCAACAGAAAATACCGGAATACAACTGGCAAGCCGGCGCGGGTTACAAACTAAATGATTTGAGCATATCAGTTCAGTATAGCAGAGGATTTAACGACATCGACAAAAGAATTAAAACCAGTGAAACCAGCTCTTCCGGAGTTACGGTAAGGCACAGGGAAATTTTTCTGAAACTGGAATACCCGATTTGGAGATTATAAGCGTGGTTGCGTTTACGTACAAGTGGTAGTTGCATTATTTAACCTAATTTAAAACTATTTCAAATTGATTTTTTACTGGCTTTTTTTCAATTTTTGGGGTTACCGTTCGTTCTAAAAAGGAATCTACTTATAGATGATAACAAATGCTATGGTAGCAGCGGCTTTAACCATTTTAGAATATGAAAAACACGATAGTTTTTTTTCTTTTGTTTTTTGCTTATCACCCGTTTATATCAAAAGGTGAGCTAAAAAACGCTAACAGAAATGCAGTAGAGTTATCTTTTCAGGTAATAAACTCAGGCAATTTTAAATTTCCAGATACATTTATCCCGGAATTTGGTTACTCACGCTATTTTGGTAATTATATCAAAATGGGGGCTTATTATCAGCATTACACCAATATTTATGAAAATAAAAACAGTTTGTATGGTTTTAAAGCCGGTTTTTTACCTTTTCCCTTGTTTATTAATAATGAAAATTTTAAAAATAGATGGGAAGCAGAATTAAATTTAAATTACACATATCATGTTGAAAAAGGAGATTATCAGGGCTCTGAAATCATTTATAAGCACAAACGGATTTTTTCAAGGATTGAATTAAGCAGAAAAGTATATAACAATTTTTATTTGTTCAGTAATTTGGGAATTTGGAATAATAGTCAAATTTTTATGGGAATTCGTTATAAGTTTTAAAATATTACCTAAATCAAAAGTTCTTTTTAACAGTTTTTGGTGGTGTTTTGAACAGTGATCGCGTTTTTATATGTGTTGAAGTGAAGCTTTAATTATGAGGTATTTTTTCAGATTATTATTATCGGCTTTGGTGGTTCTCTCATCCTGTCGGAAAGAAATCGAAATAGATTTTCCTGAGATGGAAATAAAACCGGTAGTCAATTGCCTTTTCTCTCCAAACAACCATTTTAACATAAATATTAGTTTATCGAAGAATTCCATTGATACCTTTACGTACAATGTTGAAAATGCAGAAGTTACAATATCAGGAAATGATGGAACTTTTTTTGAATTACAGCATCATGGTGGGGGCAACTATTTATCAGATCAGGCTTTTCCCCAGGCAGGTATTGTATATACCCTGAAGGTAAATATACCGGATATGGAAAAAGTCAGCGCCACCGGCTCTATTCCCCTGAATTCATCTGTAGTAACCGAAATTGAATCAAAGGCAGGACATAAAACTGAAGCAGTTATGGGAACGGGCGAGGAAGCGCGAATACCTGTGCAAAACCTGAAAGTAAAAATTCTACATAACCCGCAGGAAAGTGATTATATGGGACTATCAATTGTGCGGTATGCCCTGACCTATCATCAGGTAAATGACAGCATTTTTGTTGTAGAAAACAAAAGTAAATTTTATTATGGCTACCTTAATAGCGACGACCCTGCTATTCTTTCAGAAGGATTGGGGAACTTTTATACTTACCAAATGCTGCTGTTTCGCGATATTAACTTTACCGAACAACCGGCAACTGTAAGGTTCAACGTTGAAAAAGAAAAACCGTCTAAATTCTGGCTCCGTTTTTTCAATTTCTCCCCCGAGGCCTTTCAATATGTTAAGTCGTGGTTTATACACGAATACACACAGGATTACGACTTCTGGGAGGTTTACGAACCGCAGCCGCTCTATTCCAATATCGAAAACGGGTATGGTATTTTTGCCGGTTACTCCATGCAACTGTACGAAGTTTACCCCGATTCAACCTTAACCTTCGAATAATGGTCAGGAATTTATGTATATTGGCTTTGGTGTTAATTTCCATGCTGTCTTACAGCCAGCAAAAATATACCATCAACGGGCTGGTGCGCGATAAATCCACTGGCGAACCGTTGATAGGCGCCAATGTACTGGTTTCGCCGGGAGGCTTCGGTTCAGGCACCGATGCTTACGGGTTTTACAGCATTGTAGCCGTACAATCCTCTGTAATGCTGAAAGCCAGCCATGTAGGATACAAACCTTTTCAACAAACACTGAACCTGACCGGCAATTTACGTTTCGATATTTTACTGGAACCCGGACTGGAACTTGCTGAAGTGGAAGTAACTGCTACACGCCGGGTAGAAGAACGACTGGAACTTGGAATGACAGAGATTACGGCAGCACAGGTAAAACAACTGCCCATGCTGGGCGAACCCGATGTGCTGAAAGCCATGCAACTGCTTCCCGGCGTGCAGGGAGGCGCCGATGGCCGCAGCGGGCTGTACGTGCGCGGCGGCAGCCCCGACCAAAACCTGTTTATGCTCGACGGAACACCCATATATTATGTAAATCACCTCGGGGGTTTTGTGTCGGTTTTTCATCCCGATATCCTGAAAAACATCAAACTCTTCAAAGGCGGTTTTCCGGCACGGTTTGGGGGAAGGTTGTCGTCGGTGGTTGATTTACGCATGAAGGAAGGGAACAAAAAGGAATTCCAGGGCAGCTACGGCATTGGGCTGATTTCGGGCGATGTAACGCTGGAAGGCCCCATGAAAACCGACAAAACCTCGTTTATTGTTTCGGCACGCCGCGTTTGGGCCGACCTGCTGCTGCGGCCCGCTACCAAAATCGCCTTTCAACACGCTTCGATGGGATACAATTTTTACGACTTCTTCGGGAAAATAAGCCACGAAGCAGATGCCCGAAACCGGTTTTATTTCAGTCTGTACGGGGGCGACGACCGGTTGGGTTTCTTTTTTAATATCCGCGAAGACAAAATCCGCAGCAACGCCCGGTACATTTGGGGAAACGTGCTTTCAACCCTGCGGTGGAACCACATTCACAATGCCCGGTTAAACAGCGATGTTACCTTGCTTTACACCCGCTACCGTTATATAAACGACCTGTTTTTTAAAGAAAAAGATATTAAAGGAAACAACCTGTATTCCACCGGCGTGAACGATTTTGGCCTGAAAGCCGACTACAACTGGCGGCTGGCAAAAAATTACACAGCCCGGTTTGGCGGAGGGGTTTCGGGCAATTGGTTTGTACCGGGAAAAATCAGCAACACTGTTACCGAAAACGGAGAAAAAACCACTGAAACCATTGGCGCCCAAAACCGCACTAATGCACTAAACACTTATGTTTATGCCGAGAATGAATTTGCACCTTTTAAGTGGTTCTCTTTTAATGCAGGAATGCGGCTGGTTAATTTCAGGGTTGGCGGCAAAAACTATTTTTCGGCAGAGCCCCGGTTTCTTTCAGCTTTTAATTTGGGAAAAACCGGCGCCATAAAGTTTGGATATACCCACATGATGCAGCCGGTGCACATGCTCACTTTCTCGGGGACAGCTTTCCCCACCGATATCTGGCTGCCGTCAACTCCTGAAATTCCCCCGGGCCTGGCAACCCAGTTTTCAGTCGGGTACTCAAAATCCTTGGACAACGGAGCATACGAACTGAGCCTGGAACTTTACAAAAAGGAGATGAAACAACTGGTTGATGTAAAAGGGGGCGTCCCATTGGTAAATACCCTGCCCTGGGAACAAAATGTGGAAAAAAACGGTACCGGAAAATCGGAAGGACTTGAACTTTTCCTGCAAAAAAAACAGGGCAGCACCACCGGCTGGATAAGTTATACCTGGTCGAAAGCCGACCGCCTGTTCCAAAACCTGAACAACGGCAAACCCTATCCGTTTAAATACGACCGCCGCCACGATTTTTCCATCGTGTTTAACCGTGAACTTTCCCGGAACCTCGATTTTTCGGCTACATGGATTTATGGAAGCGGTTACCCGACTACTTTGTACAACGGAGTTTACCAGGCCATTCAGCCCAAAGGGTTTATAGAATCACCAACCGATATACCTTTTGATATGGGTTATCACGAGGCCGCGTTGTATCCGGGCAAAAACTGGCTGCGCATGCGCGACTACCACCGGCTCGATTTGGGGTTCAATTTCAGAAAAGAAAGAAAAAACAAAAAGGGGAAAAACCAGGAACGTATCTGGACATTTGGTGTTTACAATGCATACAACAGGCAAAATGCCGTTTTTTATTACTTTTCCAATAACGGACAATCCGATGCACCGGTTAAACTTTACCAGCAAAGCGGATTTCCCATTATACCAAGCATAAAATATTCGGTGAAATTTTAAAAATATAGTCAGTTCTGATAAGCATATTTT
>JAGNBV010000105.1 GCA_018004645.1 Bacteroidales bacterium | reverse complement strand
TTCAAACATTTTATCGGACCCAACATCAGACTCGAACCGGTAATGCTAACCAAAGATTCGCCCGTAAAAGACCTCTTGTCGTTTTATATGGGAAAAAACACGCCCGAACGACAGGATTTTATTATCGCAAACTTAAGGGTTGAACTGGATGTGATTAAACCTGTAACCATCTAAAATCAGATAGTAACACTACCACATGCCCGGAAATTTTATCTGCCGTGGCGAATTTTTTTTATTCCAAAATTTTTGTTATCATCACTACGTTATTATTGAAATGAATTGCCATAAAGGCCGTCATGTTATGTTTGTCATATCATTCTGCAAATAGTAATTAAAATACGGAGGACAGTTTTTGGTGCTGATAATGGCTGCCGGAAAAAGATTTTTAGTAATTTTACAGTAGAATGAGCAAAACAAATAAAAAAATCAGCCGCCGGCAATTCATCCAAACATGTATGCATTATGCGGGCATAGCGGCTCTGAGTATTTCAGGCCTCGATGTTTTCGCCGGCGACAAAAAAAATATTGCCATGAACAATCCTGCTGATATCTGGAAATGGAATACCCCGGCGCATTATTATACCAAAACCGAAAAAGGCATAGTATGCGGCCTTTGCCACAATGCCTGCCTGATAACGCTCAACGGCAAAGGCATGTGCAGGACCAGGGTAAATTTCAAAAATGAACTTTATGCTATTAACTACGGAAACCCCTGTTCTATCAACAGCGACCCCATCGAAAAAAAACCTCTTTACCATTTTCTGCCGCAGAGCACTGCTTTCTCGCTGGCCACAGCAGGCTGCAATTACACCTGCCTGAACTGCCAAAACTGGCAAATTTCGCAAGTGTCGCCTTTTGACACCCAAAACTACGACCTGTTTCCAAAAGAAGTAGTTGCCTATGCCCTGAAAAACAATTGCAAAAGCATTGCCTATACCTACACTGAACCCGTGGTGTTTTACGAATACGTGTACGACACCGCACAACTGGCACATCAGGAAGGCCTGAAAAATCTGTTTATTTCAAACGGATCCATCAACGAAGCTCCTTTGCGCAAACTCTGCAAATACCTTGATGCTGCCAATATCAACCTGAAAAGTTTTAAAGAAGACATTTACCGCAAACTTAACGGTGGCAAACTTGCAACAGTTAAAAAATCCCTTAAAATTTTCAAAGAGGAAGGCGTCTGGCTCGAAATCACCAACCTGGTTGTGCCCGGCTGGACCGACGACCTCGACATGATAAAAGAAATGTGCGACTGGCTTTATGATGAAGGCTTTGCAGATTGTCCGCTACACTTCAGCAGATTCTTCCCCTCCTATAAACTCACACAACTTCCCGCCACCCCCATAGACACCCTCAACAAAGCCCACGACATAGCCCTGGCAGCAGGAATAAGACACGTATATATCGGCAATGTGCCCGGAACAGAATACGATGATACATACTGTCCCAAGTGCAAGAAAAAAATCATCGAACGACGGGGATACACCATCCTTTCCAACAACATCAAAGATGGAAAATGCGGCTTCTGCAACGAAAAAATAAACGGCGTATGGAAATAAAAAAAGCAAAGTTTATTCCTGTCCTTATCCTCGCCGCAGTGCTGTTGATTTGTTTTGCTTTTACATCAAAGTCGCACTTTACAATCAAGGTGATAAACCAAAAAACTGATCCCTGGGAAGAACAGCTCAACGTCTTGAATAACCTTGTTATGCAGACCTCGTCCATCAACCTGCTGCACGGACTCTCACTCAGCAAAGAACAGGCCCAGAAACTTATTCCTCTTGCAATGCAGGTAGATCAGTTAAATCTTAATCTGTCTCTGAATACAACCTACTACAATAATGAACTGCAGAAAATTTGCACCACATACAAAAACCTCATCGGCGAGCTTACGCAAGATAAAAATCTGAGCGACACCCTGAAAAACGAGGTCATGAGGGCGCGCGAAAAACACTCGGAAATCATCAAACGCAGCCTGCTGGCTACACAAACTCCGGGCTACCACGCCGATGGCTGCCGGGAATGCCACGCCGCACCGGAACAATTTCCTTCAGGCAACATATCCGGTAAAGACACACGCCCCATCACACCCGAAGACCGCAAAGAGATTGATCTGGCACATGTCAAAGGCCTGTTTGGCGAAGAAGGCACTCTGCTGTTGTGGAACCTCCGCGACCAGGTGAATGAGATACTCACCAACGAACAAAAATATGTGTTTAACCAGTTCCGCTGCTGCCTTATTCCCCAGGAAGACGTGAGCAACCCGGGAATTTTCGGGCAGTCTTTTGTTACCAATGAATGGATAGAATACTTCCGAAAGGTCAGGCAACTTAACGATAATGAATGGCAGGACTATAAAAGTCTTTTCATCATACCCCTTGCCGATATTCTCGAAGCCAAAATGCCCGGTATCAAGAAAAAAGACAAACAGAAAATGCTTGACGAGGCCGAAAAAGTGATAACTGATTCCAGAAAACTTGACGAAGTTGATTTTGAATTGCAAAAAGAAAATCTCTGCGTAAGCCTCAGCAATGCGCTGAAAACAGACTTGCTTAACGGCGAAGCCAACAGGCAACCCGAAGACAGAAAATTTGTGGCAGCCCTGTTCCTGCTATATCCCGGCAGCAGCGCTTTCTACATGAAATTATGCGGACAGCAATAAACCCAGAAAGAGCAATAGGAACGTAGTGAACTATTGAGCAGTGTGTGACATCATGCGCTGTATCTGCCTGCCCCGTAAACATAGTTGCGGAGGGTAATCCCGACTTAGAAAATGTTTCCGCTATAGCGGTATTACATTTTCTTTGTCGATTACACATTAACGAATCAAGTCATATGCTATTGATTATTAGAAGATAATGATTGATTAGGCCAATTGCTAGGCAATAAAGCATTTAATGCGTAATAAGGGATAAGCCGGGAAAGTCCGCTTCATCAATAAACAATATCACCCGGAATTATATCAATGTTCTTGCCTGTCTGCGACTATCCACAAGATATATCTGCTCAGGTGATTCTCTTTCCAGAAAACTAATCCTGCCCTATTTTCCCAATATCATTTTACCATTATAAACTCCGGACGCCGTGGTCATCTTGTAAAGATATACCCCCGCAGGGAGATTACCGGCATCAAAGGGAACAATATATTCCCGGCCCTTGTCAGCCAAGCCTTCGAACAAAATACGGAGTTGTTTGCCTGAAATATCATACACTGTCAGGGTTACCCAACTTACTTCGGGTAACACAAACATCACCGAGGTGGATTCGCTGAATGGGTTGGGATAGTTTTGCAACAAAACTTCTGAAACAGTTGCTTCCGGTACTGCAAGCGACTTCAAACCGGCACACCCGCCACAATTTGTGCTGTGATTCCAAAATGAATTCTGAGCCGAAAAAATTTCCTTAGCTATAAAAACGCCGGTGAAAATATTGGGACGGACTGTCCTCGCATCCTCTGTGTTAAGCGAATAATCAATCCCTGAAGGTTTGCCTAAATACAATTTTCCCCATACCATAGCGCCTTTTTTAAAAGTAACATGGTTCTGAACATAAATCATCAATGGAACGTCTTCAGGATTGACAGTAATTAATTGCCCGCCGGTGATGCCATTTGGATATCCTGCCCCGCGAATCCGGATTTTCGCACAAGGTGTAAAGTGAACCGTAGCGCCATCGCCAATGGTAAGGCATCCGCTAATGTTCACTATTCCACTGCCAAATGTCACATCAGCATTTTTACCTATTTTAACATCCCTGTAAACCGAATCGCTCAGTGTTACGGTGGCGTTATCAGGCACAGTAACATTAATGATGCCGGGATAAGGATTGGCTTCAAATACTGGCAATAGCGCTGCTGATGGCATATTATAGGCCACAGCCAGTGAACTGGTGGCATCCACTGGAATCTGCGCTGCCCTGGCAAAAGTACCGTTTGCAGTTACCATAGAAGATTCTTTGATATCAACTCTGCCATCACCTGTCTTCATTACTCCCACCCCACCTGAATTCACCGTGGTTCTTTTCAGCTCAATCCGGTCTCTTGCAAGCATCACATAGGCAGAAAGCAAATCAGAAGTGTCCGCATTAACGTTTATAGTATCTTCAGCATAACAGCCCCAGAAATTAGTTACTACCACAGAGTAATCCCCACTTGCTGCGACATTTATTGAAGGCAAAGTCTCTTCGGTGGACCACAGGTAAGATAATGCCGGCATACCTGTAACATTCGCCGTCAACTGTACCTGTCCGCCATCACAGAATAATCCTTCAGAGATAATGTCAGTAGCAATTTTCCCGCTACGCGTTACCTTTTGCGTACATCTGTACACATAACCGTTTTCATATATTACTGTCCAGGTAACTATTACAGTACCTACCGGAAAAATCGCAGGCTGGTCGTTGGTTATCTGCATAGGTGATTTGTGAAGACGCATCATGCTGAGAAGATTAAAAGCAGAATCCTCGTAACAAATAATCAAATCAGGAGGGCAGATAAACAGTTCATCTTCAGCAGGTGCCGCAGGACATGCGTCAAAGTCTGTATTTAGATACCAGTTGGTATGTTTCCCCGAAAAGACAGATTTTGCCATAAATATACCATTGAAAACAGCTGGATTTGCCGGTTTGGAATCTGCTATCACCAGGTCATGGATAATAGTATCGGGGGTATTTTGTCTGCCCAGACAGAAAAAGCCGTTCACATGAGCTCCTTCTGCCACCGTCATCGTTTGATTGATAAAAAACCATACAGATAGCGTGTCGGGATTTATGGTGACATTTTTATGCAAAATCATTTTATCATCGAGGCGTACTACTCCGCATTGTTCAAATTTTACTGTGGAACCGTCACCGATATCAAATTTTTTATCAATGTTTACCACAGGTTGTGTAAAAACTACCGTAGCGTTAGCCCCGACAACTATTTCCCCGTATAATGTATCGTTCAGATAAACCGTCAGGTTATTGGGAATATGCACCGAAAGTGTCTCCACATAAGGCATGGGCTGAAATGCTGGCCAGGCAATGACCGCAGGATCATCAGTAGCATCAGCCACTGAACTGGTACCGTCAATAACAATATAGTCACCCTCGGCGTAAGTCCCAGGTGCTGTAATAAATGAATTATCCCTTACTTCAATCTTGCCTCCTGTTTTCTTCACCCCCACACCTCCGCTGTATATAGTTGACTTTTTCATGACCACCCGGTCTTTCGCCAGAATTACATAATCCCGGGTGTCAGTGATGGTGATAACCTGTACCTGATCAGGAGCAGCATTACCACAATCATCCACCAAATACCAGGTGCGGAGGATCATATTCGAACCGGGCGACACCACATCGGTATAAACGGCCTGCAGCCCCATGGAGCAATTGTCCCATTCATTGGTTACGTCTCCGGTAATGGAAACATTAGCGCCATAATTAGTATAAGTGGCTGTGGTAAGATTGATATCAGGCGGTGCTGTAAAAGATGGGGCGATAGTGTCTAGCACAGTAATCGTCTGCACCTGGCTGGGAGTATGATTGCCATATAAATCCACCAGCGACCAGGTTCTTGTGATGATTTGTGAAGCAGCACAGGAACCGCCGGAAAATGAGTTGGTGTAGGTAGCCTGCAAACCGGAACAATTGTCCCATTCATCCGTAACATCACCTGTATTGCCTGCGGAAATATCAAACTCACAATTCATGCCCGTATATACAGTAATGTCTGCCGGACGCGTAAATGTCGGCGCAATATGATCTTCAACAGTTACCAATGCAGTACATGTCGCTGAATTATTATTATTATCCGTTACGGTTAATACGACGGGGCTCGGGTTAGAAGGTATATCCGTACAGGAAAAGTCCGTTTTGCTTATAGCTAATTGTGAGATACCGCAAACATCACTGCTGCCGTTATCCACCTGCGCTGCGTTGAGTATGGCATTTCCAGTGGAATCAAGGGTAAGGGTAACATTATGGCACAACACTGCGGGTGGTGTATTATCAACCAATGTTACCATAGCAGTACAAGAAGACGTATTACCGTGGATATCAGTAACAGTAAGCACCACAGGGTTGGGGTTGGTTGGAATATCCGCACAGGTAAACCCTGCCTTGCTCAATGCCATGGTGGCAATGCCGCAGGCATCGCTGCTGCCGTTGTCCACCTGGGATGGGGTAATTATGGCATTTCCTGTAGCATCAAGGGTTACGACAACATCATGGCACACTACAGAGGGTGGTGTGTTGTCAACTACAGTTACCATAGCTGTACAAGAAGAAGTATTGCCATGGATATCAGTAACGGTAAGCACCACAGGATTTGGGTTGGTTGGAATATCCTCACAGGTAAACCCTGTCTTGCTCAATGCCATGCTGACAATGCCGCAGGCATCGCTGCTGCCGGTATCCACCTGAAATGGGGTGATTATTGCATTTCCTGTGACATCAAGGGTAGCGACAACATTCTGACACAGAACAGAGGGCGGCACGTTATCAACTACCGTTACCATAGCGGTACAAGAAGAAGCATTACCATGAATATCAGTAACAGTAAGCACCACAGATTTGGGGCTTGTGAGAACATCTTCACAGGTAAAAATTGTTTTATCAAGTACCATACCGTCTATGCCGCATTCATCAGAGCTCCCATTATTAATCTGATACGGAAAGATTTCAGCCATTCCCTGGTTATTCAATGAAATCGAAATGTTCTTACATACCGCCACAGGAGGAGTAACATCCTGTACCATCACCACCGCCTGACATGAGGCGGCATTACCACTGCTGTCTGTTACCGTCAGCGTTACCGCATTAGGGCCCGCATCAGCACAGGTAAAATACGATGGAGAAACAGTCATGGCAGCAATCCCATCATTGTCGGTGCTTCCATTATTTACCTGCGATGCCGTGATGGTGGCGCAACTGTTACCACGGTGGGTGGCCCAGGCCAGAGCATTGATAAAGAGGCGCTGCACATTAACATCCGACAGACAGCCCGAACCGTTATAATTGCCCGCATGGCTGAAACCCACCACTCGTCCGGCACCAAAATCCCTGACAGCCACCGCTGCAGAGCCATTCTGATCGGTCATTAAGGCTATGGCGGGGTTGGTGGCATAAGGCCTCACCGGCCCGATGTTAGCACCCGCCAAAAAAGTAAAGGAGTCGGGTAACCCATAAAGAACCGGATGCGCTGCCTGGGCAGCAACTTTTGTATAATTCATAAAAGTTAAAGTAGCACTGACCCGTTTAATTATTATTATTGGCTCCATCGCAATCTGTGAAGTATTCCAGTCCACATTATTGGCATCCCACTCGGTGTGAATAAAGGCTTTGCCTTTGTTAAGAACAAAATCCAATAAAGCATTTTGCGCCGGCAACGGTAAATGGTTGTTGTATGTTGTTCCATTCAAATGGATCACAGCAGCATATCCTTCGAGAGAAGGGTTAGTGCCATCCCACTGATATTCCGGAAATGCCGGCATAGTTACCACATAGCCGGCCGCATGAATGGCATTTTTTAAATTGAGCGTTTGGGTATTCAACACATCCCATAACAACAACACACGTTCGCCGCCACATCCACCACCCTGACTCAAATTAACAGTGATATTCTTGCACGAAACAATCGGGGGAATGGTGTCAATATGCTGGGCAGCGAGCTGCTGGCTAAGCATCCAGGGCCAAAAAAATAAAAAAAAGTATATTGGCCAATTCTTTTTATTGCCACAATCCTTTAACACAAAAAAATGTCCTGGTTTGGTAAATAATCTTTTCATAATTCAAATTATTTTAAAAATTTTTGAAGAATTTATCCCTGTATAAACATTTATTCTAAAGAAACAAATAGATATTTGATGAAATGGCTTTGGCATTGAATTCTATTTTTACATCAGAGTATTTTAAATGATTGTCTATAAAAACGAGGATAAAGATACAATTATGAAATACAAAAAGCAAATTTATTTTCATATTTACTTATATACGACATAATAATAGTTTTATTTTATTAATTAACAACACATTACGCCCTTACGGCAATTTCAAGAAATCCAAACAATTAATGATATGGAATTATTTAGCCAATATAATTCAGGGGCAAAAAGGATTTAAAACAATGATGCTGGAGCAGAAACAAGCAGTATCAAAATGATCAATAACAAAAGGCTTTTGAGACAATGACGCTCCTGCATCACCTTAAGCTCGTTTCCGGTCATTGCCGAAAACAGTAGGTATTAACTACATATTCCCGAAGTCTTTCGGCGAAATGCTACGATAAAAAAATGAAAAACTACGAGTATAATTTGCTTATAATGCGAATCAAGGATTACAACTATTTATGCCACAAAGGCACTAAGTTGGCGGCGGACAATAAGATGGTTTAAGTAAGCATTCTTGTTTTTTTGTGGAACATGGTGCATTTGTGTCTTAGTGGCTATACATGAGTTAGTTAAAAGCCCTAAGCTTTGATTCGAATAAATAATTATATCTGTAATAATGAAACGATATTCACATTCCTGACTTGGCCTCTTTCGCCCATTAAAAAAACATCAAATCAAACAATCGAAAAAATATCCAGAAAACCCATATTATAAAAGGTTTCAACAAAAAATACCAAAGTGATTAAATGCAAATTGATTTGCACCAGAAAATTAATGCTCAATATGTGAATTTTTTATTAATTTTTATTATATTTGCCTATTACTTAATTTGAATATATGCATAGAAAAACGTTTTTACCATTTAAAATTATTATCTTTGCCAGTTTTTTTTCCATTTTAATAATTCTAAATTTAAAATTTTAATGTACATTTGCATTTTATACGATATATTATTTAATAAACATGTATCAAAAGAAACAAAAAAATATTTCTTACGTAAAAAATAACTTATTATTATTTCTCCTTCAAAAATTTTAATCAATTGATCTAAATAATGAAAACGCACAATCAAGTTAGTATAAATTCGGACCCCGATAGTATCGCCTTCACGCAAGTATTTTTTTAAAAAAAACCAGTTTTATTTATGAAAAAAATAAATCAAATAAGTCCTATGCGATTAAGAATTTACAAGACAGTCAAGATAGTAATTATCATTTTATTGTCTTTTGTTTTTTTGAACAGTGGTTTATCCACGGCTCAGACATCTCAACCAACCGAAATACCGGCAGGTTCTTTTATCATCAACATGGGGGTGGTTCCTCAGACGGTGGCTAACGGCCTCACGCCCTATGGCCTCGTTTACGCCTTGTTGCAGCTTAAATGCCCCGTAGATTGGGTGAT
>JAGNBV010000104.1 GCA_018004645.1 Bacteroidales bacterium | reverse complement strand
GAATACAAAAAAGATAACTCAGGTAATACCGTAGTGACCAAACTTAACGAAACAATGCTTCAGCAGGTGGCGGCTGCAGGCAAGGGGACCTATGTAAGAGCTACCACCAACGATGCCGGACTGAACAAGGTCTTCGACGAAATCAACAAGCTGGAAAAGAAAGAATATGAAGCCCGGGTTTTCTCAGAATACCGCAATACGTATATGTATTTTGTCATTGCAGCATTGCTGCTCCTGATTGCCGACCTGATTATACTGGAAAGAAAAACCCGCCTGACACGCAACGTACACCTTTTTGAAAAAAAACATATAATTTCGTAGTCTGATTTAATATGAAAATGACAGTTTTACATAGTAAACCAGGAATAAAAAGTTGGTGTTTTCAACTTACAGTAATCATAGTACTGTTGGGTATTACCACTCATGTGCCTGCTCAAACGGCGGTGAAAGAGCTAAGGGCCGGCAACAAACTTTTTGAAAAAAACGACTACAAATCAGCTGAAATAAGCTACCGCAAAGCCCTCGAAAAGCAAAACAATTACCAGAAGGCCCTTTTCAACCTCGGCGATGCCATGTACAAACAGGGAAAATACGAAGAATCGGAAAAGATTTTTCAAAACCTTACCGAATCAGATATTCCTAAAGAAATTGCCGCCAAAGCATACCATAATCTCGGGAACAGCCAGCTTCAGCAAAAAAAATACCAGGAAAGCGTGGAATCATACAAACAGGCGCTGCGCCAAAAGCCCAATGATAACGAAACAAAATACAACCTGGAGTATGCCAAAAGGATGATCCAGAAACAACAGCAACAGCAACAACAGCAGCAACAGCAACAAAACCAGGACCAGAAACAACAGCAGCAACAACAGCAACAGCAGCAACAACAAAATAAAGATCAGAAGCAAGACAAAAATCAGCAAAACCAACAAAACCAGCAAAAACAACAAATATCAAAAGAAGATGCCGAACGTATGCTGAACGCCTTGCAGAATAAAGAAAAAAACCTCAGGGAAAAAATGGAAAAAGAACAACAAAACCAGAATTATAAAACGGAGAAGGATTGGTAGAGGAAGGGATGGAGGAGTTAAGAGATTAGGAGATTAGGAGATTAGGAGATTTAGTTGATTAAGTTAATTGAGGAAATGAGAAAATGAGGAAATGAGGGGGTAAAGGGGATTGAGGAAATAAGAGATTAAGTGGATTGAGAGATTAAGAGAATTAGATCCGGTATCGGTTGGGAGAATAGGAAACCTGGAGCGTGTTATAAAGGTAATGCAACAAAAAAAATGAAAGGAATCATCACCAAATACAGACATTGTGCGTTAATCATTGTAACCATAGTTTTTTGTAATGTTCCGGGCATTGCTTTGGCTCAGAAATTTACGGCATCAGCCAGTTCTGCAAGCGCCGGATTAAACAATTCGATACGGATAACTTATTCCCTGTCGGATGCCCAGGCCGAAAGTTTCCAGCCACCATCGTTCAGCGGTTTTAATGCCAGCGGGCCATACAATTCGTCGAGCAGCAACATTTCATTCATTGGCGGGAAATCGGTGGTGCAGAGCACTCAGAGCTGGATATACAGCCTTACGCCCACCAAAGCAGGAAAGTTTACCATCGAACCTGCCAAAGTTAAGGTAAACGGACAATGGATTTCGTCCAACAGTCTTACGATTGAAGTAGCTAATACCGGCACCGCCCAGGGCAATCAAAATCAAAAGCAACAGCAACAAACACAGCAAAACCAGCAGTCCTCCACCGCCGAAGCCTCTGCCACCGACCTTTTTGTAAAAGTATTTACCGACAAAACCAATGTGATGCAGGGCGAACAACTTACCGTTACCTACAAAATATATACCCGCATCCCCGTGTCGCAATACGCCATACAAAAACTGCCGTCTTTTTCGGGATTCTGGTCGTACGACCTGATGAAAAACAAAGAACAGGCCGTTCAATACAACGAAACCGTGAACGGACAGAAATATACCGTGGCCGAGATTCGCAAGGTGGCGTTGTTTCCGCAAAAGTCAGGAAAACTAACCGTGGACCCTCTCGAGGTGGAAGCCCTGGCTCATATCCTCGTCAAGAAAAAAGCCAACAACCCCTTTGGTAATTTCTTTAATGATCCTTTCTTTAACGACCCCTTTTTCCAGAACGCCTTTACCAGCGGCTACCAGGAAGTAAAAAAGACACTCAAATCCAACGCCCTCTCCATCAATGTTTCGGCGCTTCCTGCCGGACAACCCGAAGATTTTTGCGGACTGGTGGGCAATCTGAACATGGAAGCCACTCTCGACAAAAACGAAGTAAAAGCCAATGATGCAGTTACCCTGACAGTGAAAATCAGCGGCAAAGGAAACTTAAACCTCATCGACAACCTAAACATCGAATTTCCGCCCGACTTTGAAGTATACGACCCGCAAATCACCGAAAATATTTCCTCCGGAAACGAAATTACCGGGTCAAAAACATTTACCTACCTGATCATTCCGCGCACACAGGGCAACTTCAAACTAAACCCGATTACACTGAGCTATTACGATAAAAACAAAAAGTCATACGCAACACTGAGCTCAGGCGAAATCAACCTTAAAGTAGGCAAGGGCGACGGAAGCGGCGGTGCCTACATAAGCAGCACCAGCAAAGAAGACATAAAATACATTGGCAGCGACATCAAGTTCATTGAAAACAAGGATTTTGAAGTTTTTCCGGGAGATTATTTCTTTTTTGGCTCTGCATGGTACTGGTTTCTGCTGGTGTTACCGGTATTATTGTTTATTGCCTTTGTAATCCTGATGCGCCGTTATATCAAATTGCAGAGTAACACGGCCCTGCTCAAAAACAGGCGTGCCACCAAAGTCGCCTTAAAAAGGTTAAAACAGGCCAACGCCTTCATGAAATCCAACGATCACAATAATTTTTACCAGGAACTCTCGAGGGCCTTATGGGGATATGTCTGCGATAAGTTTTCGATACCCTTGTCGGAATTGTCGCTGGACACCGCTCGCGAAACTCTTACAAATAAAAATATTGAAGAAAGCATACGCACCAAATTCATTGAAATACTCGACGATTGCGAATTTGCCCGTTTTGCCCCGGCAGAGGCAACCAAAGGCATGGAAACTTTATACAACGAAGCAGTGGAAATAATCAGTAAAACGGAAAGAGAGTTGAAATAAAAAATAATGAAATGATGAAAAAGATCTTGCTACTTGTCGTTATCATTATTCAGGGGCTGCTGGCTTCAGCGGCTGACAATAAAGAAATCATTGCCCGTGCCAACCAGGCCTATACGGAGGAAAAATACACTGAAGCCATTGAACTTTATCAGCAAGTGGTAAAAAACAATTTCCAGTCTTCGGAATTGTATTACAATCTCGGCAATGCTTTTTTTAAAACCAAAGATTACCCTTCGGCGCTTCTATATTATGAAAAAGCAAAAAAGCTCGATCCTTCCGGCGAAAAAATTGATTTTAATATCAACGTGGCAAATACCAAAATCATTGATAAAATAGAAGAGTTGCCCCAACCATTCTACAAACGATGGTTGACGGGGTTCCGCCAAAGCCTTTCGGTTGACACCTGGGCGGTACTAAGCCTGATATTTTTGTTTGTATTTTTCACGGCAGCCGCCCTTTACCTTATTGGCAACACTGTTACCATACGTAAGATATTTTTTTGGGTTGGTGTTGTTTTCTTTACAGGCGCTTTGATTTCCGGTATCAGTGCGTACCATCAGCACCGCGACTTCCAAACCGCCCGTGAAGGTATCGTCTTCGAACCTACCGTAAATGTGAAAAGCTCTCCCGACGAGGGCAGTCAGGATATTTTTGTTATCCACGAAGGCACAAAAGTTAAAATCACCGATAAGGTAGGCACCTGGATAGAAATCAGGATTGCCAACGGCAGCGATGGCTGGGTACCCGAATCGGTGATAAGAATTATTTGAAGAAATCTGTGGATTTCCTGAGTGTTATCAAAAATTCACATGGTGTTAGTAGATAAGTAACTTTTTCTTCGCCACTACCCTGTCGCTATTTTTGATTATTGCCACATAATATCCTGGCCCCGCTGCTGTCAGATCTACAGAAGCATTGCCGAAATATGGCCCGGATGTCAGCAGGCAACGACCATCAGCTGACCAAACCTCCACAAGATAATTTTCCGTGCTGTTGGTGTTTATCCTGAAAACCCCCGGATTGGGATTGGGTGCGATGTCAAAACTATGCGGTGTCTTTAAGCCAATACCGGTAACGGTATCTTCAGCAACCACAATAGTGTCATAGCCGGAACACCCATGAACAGTAACCGCCACCCAGACAGTATCTGCACCGGAAATCGTTACCTGCTGTGTGCTGTCGCCCGTTGACCACCAATATTCAGCACCCGGGTTGCCCGCATCAAGCGTTATACTGCAACCCGTACAAATGCTGGTATCAGGTCCTAAATCCACCACAGGCGAAGAATAAACCGGAATAATCTGTATGGCAGTATCCGAACACGATTCAAACGATGTCACCAGGGTAACAGAATCGGTGCCACTGACTGCAACCATGGCCGGGGCGTTAAAATCATTGCTATAGTTAACTCCATTGATGTACCATTGGCAGGTCAATGCTCCGGTGGTGAGATTACTAAAAACAACCGTATCGCCGGCACATACGGGACTGGGATTACAAGTGAATGATGCAGATGGCTCCTGGTAGTCAATCTGGAACACCCAACAATCGAACAGCCCATGGTTTCCCACCACATCGCCATTGCTGGAATTTGAATACCCATAACATATTATTCCGTTTTCAGTACTTTGCATAATACCTCCAATGCGGTCGTTGCTGCTTCCCCCGTAACAATTTCCCCAAATAATACCTCCCGTTTGATCCGGTGAAAAAACCCAATAATCGAAATTGCCATGATTTCCGGTAACTTCACCGGTGGAAGAGTTGGAATAGCCGCCGCACTTCAGGCTGCCTCCGGCCTGCTTCAGGAGATAAAGTCCATAGTCATCTCCCGGGCCGCCATATACTTCCGAAGACAACAAACTCCCCGACAGGGTATCCATGGTTACTATCCACACATCGTTCATGCCGTGGTTGCCCGAAACATCTCCATCTGTGGAGGAGGTATATCCTGTCATCACAATACGGCCCGAATCATTCATCACCATCTGATTGACCAGTTCAAAGCCCGTACCGCCAATACATTTCTGCCAGATAATATTCCCTGATGGCCCCACACGCACTATCCATCCATCATGTATTCCGCTGCCGGGATTGTGGTGCCCGCTAACATCCGCATCATTGGAAGCGGTGTGACCGTTGATGATAAAACCGCCATCAGGCATGGGCAGTACGTTATGCCCGTCTTCATCATCGCTGCCTCCAAAGTTTTTTTCCCATAAAAGATTACCTGCCGAATCTGTTTTAAAAAGCCAGTAATCAGTACTTCCATAGTTGGTATCCAGATCGCCGTCGAAAGAAGCCGCACCGGTAATACACACTATGCCCTTGTCCTGTGTTTGAATAATTTCAGCAAAATGATCCCCATCATTACCGCTGCCGCCATAAAACTTCATCCATTGCTGATTTCCGGAAGAGTCGGCTTTTATGAGCAACACATCAAATCCCCCGTGGGTTCCTTGTGTTACGCTATCTCTGGTAAACCCGCAAATGATGACACCATGGTCACCTGAAGAAATAACCGAATGTGCATAATCATCAGCACTGGTGCCAAAAGTACGGGTCCATAACACAGTTCCGTTAAGATTTATCTTACTCAGAAAAATATCGGTTCCGCCAAGATTGGTTGTCATATCGCCGTTGGCCGAATTGGTGTATCCGGTAAGATAATACGACAGCGAATCCCCTGCCACACATAGTCCTTTGCCAAAATCAAGGCCCGAGCCGCCTATACTTTTCTGCCACGTAATTACAGGCTGCGCAAAGGTGTTTGTAACAAGCAGGCTGCCACAACTTATTAATAATAATAAAACCTTTCTTATCATTACAAAAAAAAGTATCAATATTATTTTCAAATATAACCCATTTTAAAGAAAAAACTAAAAATAATTTTTGTCGTCCTTTAATTCAGGATACTGCATCACAAAAAAACTCCCGGTGGTTCAAACAGTGCATCTTTTTCAAAATTCCCGGTTGTTGACGCACCAACAGCAATACAAGGAACATATCAACTCCCGGGTTTTGTCCGTTGCCTACTTTTTAAATGATTTTTGCAACAACAATATGAAAAGTTTGTAACTTTACACTATTATTAATAGCCATTCATGGGTAAGCACCTGAAAATATGGGCGACACTGTCATTACTGATGCTATCGGGCTTTTCGGCTTTTGCTCAGTTTTATAACGGCTCGCAGCTTAACTTTGGCAAAAACCGGGTTCAATTTACCGATCGTTTCTGGTCATTCATGCGTTTTGAAAAGTTTGATACGTACTTTTACCTCAATGGCAAGGAACTGGCCGTTTATACCGCCAAATATGCCGATAAATACCTGAAAGAGATAGAAAAAAAACTCGAATATACGCTCGAAGACAAGATACAGTTTATCATCTATAACAAGTTCTCTGAACTTCAGGAAAGCAACATAGGCCTCATTCAGGATGTTAATTACAACATCGGCGGGATGACACATATTGTGGGCACCAAGGTTTTTTTGTATTATAACGGCAGCCACACTGATTTTGAAAAACAGATACGTGCCGGCATGGCTCAGGTGATCATCGACGAAATGATGTATGGCGGCAAAATCACCTCCATGATAAAAAATTCGGCGTTGATGTCCATGCCTGCCTGGTATTCACAGGGACTGGTGTCGTACATTTCCGAAGAATGGAGCGCCGACATCGACAATTACGTAAAAGATGGCATACTGCGCGGCGACTACAAGCGGTACAACAGCCTTTCGGGCAACGACGCTATCTATGCCGGTCATTCCATCTGGAAATATGTGGCCGACAAATACGGCCCCTCGGCAATAGCCAATATTGTTTACCTGTCAAAAGTCAGCCGTAATGTGGAAAGCGGTTTTCTGTATGTACTCGGTGTATCCTTTAAAAACCTGGCCAAAGAATGGCTGGCATACTATGAGCAAATGTACCGCGACGGTGACCAGGGACGCCAGAATTACCAGGAAACAGCCCTGTTGAAAAAATTCAAAAAAAACTATGTTTACGGAAATATAAAAATCAGTCCCGATGCTAAATATGCCGCCTATACCACCAATTATATGGGGCAATACCGTGTTTGGCTGTTTGATTTTGAAAAAAATAAAACCCGTAAAATTTTGCAACGCGAATGCCGGCTCGACGAAAAGGTTGACTACTCTTTTCCTCTGCTGGCCTGGCATCCCACAGGAAAGATGCTGGCCATCATCATAGAAACCAAAGGCAAAAACATGATGTATTCATATATGATGGATGAGAAGAAATTTGAGAAACAACAATTGTTCAACCTCGAAAAAATTCTGGACCTTTCCTTTTCACAAAACGGTAAAATGATCGTGTTTTCAGGGGTGGTGCAGGGTCAAACCGATATCTATGTGTACAACGTGGCCGCTCATACATACGAGCCAATAACCAAAGACATCTACGACGATCTTAACCCACGTTTTGCAAATAATTCCACCGAAATCATATTCAGTTCCAACCGCCCTGACGACACTATAAGGTATGACGTGCTCACTTACCTCGAATCGGAAAGGGATACCATCACTCACCTGCTACCATATACGGACATTTTCATTTACGATTACAAAACCAAAAGCAGGTTGCTGAAACGCCTTACCAACACGCCCCATACGAATGAAATTATGCCCCTGCCCTACGACTCCCGGTTCTATTCATACCTTTCGGACGAAAACGGCATCTACAACCGTTACCTGGCACGGATTGACAGCACCATAAGTTATATCGACACAGCAACACATTACCGCTATTACACCACATCCTTTGCAACCACCGATTATTCAAGAAACATCCTGCAACACGATATTTCCCCTGCCGCCAAAAAATCCGCGGAAGTGATTTTTTCTGATGGCAGGCACCGGCTTTTTGTCAACGACCTTCCCCAGGCCAAAGACTTTAAAAAAATGACGCCGGCCAACACCTTCAACCGCACCATTTTTCTGAACAACCTGCAGCAGGAGGCCCGCGGCGACAACTCATTGATCAATACCGAAGAAATTGAAATACTCAAAAATAAAAAAACAAAAACAAAACCCAAAAAACCCGCCAATGTCCTTGTTGACCAGTTGAATAATGAGCCCGATACGGGAGCCGTGGATATCAACAATTATGTGTTCAGCGGAGAACAAAAATCCCTGACAGCTACTGACCAGGATTCTCTTGGTTTAAAATTTAAAAAGACTTTTACCCTGCCACGTCAGCAAAACTATAACGTGGAATACTCCATCAACCAGCTTGTAGGGCAGATAGATTTCAATTACTTGAACACCTCCTACCAGCAGTTTACCGGCGGCGGCTCCCCAGTGTATCTCAATCCCGGGTTCAATGTGTTTTTTCAACTCGGCGTGATTGACCTGCTTGAAGATTACAGAATTTCAGGAGGCATCAGCCTTTCACTGAGTTTTGACAATAACGAATTTTTTATCGGATTTGAGAACCTGAAAAAACGCCTCGACCACGGATTTTTCTATTACAGGCAGGCCAACACAGGCACAAATGGTTATTCGCTCATCAAACTGCGCTCCAACTCCCTGTTTTACGTTATGAAATGGCCTTTTTCAAGGGTATTGGCCATCAAAGGAACTGTGTTGGGACGGTACGACAAGATGATTTATGCTTCCACCGATTATTATAACCTGCAAATCCCCGATGTCCACGAATTCTGGACCGGCGCCAAAGCAGAACTGGTCTTCGACAACACGCAATACAAAGCCATCAACATCTATTACGGCTGGCGCTGGAAAATTTTCGGAGAGTACTACCAAAAACTCGATAAAAAATTCAACAACCTGGTGGTGCTTGGAATGGATTTCCGCCATTACCAAAAGATTCACCGCACCTTTATCTGGGCCAACCGGCTGGCTGCAAGCACCTCTTTTGGCAACAACAAATTGGTTTATTATATGGGTGGTGTTGACACGTGGATCATCCCCAGGTTTAACAATGAGAACCAGGTTTCGCAAACACAAAACTATGCCTACCAGACCTTAGCCACCAATATGAGGGGATTTGTGCAAAATGTCCGAAACGGTCCTACCTTTGCCGTCATCAACAGCGAACTGCGATTCCCCATCGTTCGTTATTTCTCAAAGAAAC
>JAGNBV010000103.1 GCA_018004645.1 Bacteroidales bacterium | reverse complement strand
ATCTCCTATCAACCAAGCAGTGCTGAATGTATGCCCGGATTTGTTCTGTTGTAATCAAATCAGGCGAAACATTATAATAACGTGCTAACAAACTGATGCATAAAATATAAGTGCTTATAGTTCTTTCACTATAACCCTTCAGCTGCATCTGCTGAATCATTTTTTTTCGTAATGTTTTCATGACAGTATGTTTTAGTATTACAAACTGTCTTTACGATTGAAAAGGATAAACGGTTGTTTATGCTCGATAAGGCCGCCGCCAAAGGCGGTTTAGTTCAACTACTTTATATCTACCACAAAACCATACAAATTCACCAATATTTTGATGAATATGCATGATAAATACCATTCACACTATGAAATCAAAATTAGTATAATGTTTTAAATAATTTAAAAATGAGAAGAATTTATTTTCATTAACCTCAGATTGCTCAATAGGAACGTAGTGAACTATTGCGCTCCATATACGAAATCTCATGACCATTGGGTTAATCCAGGCTGATATAAGCGCGCACTCCGCTTCACCCCGGCCGGCCATGGCTTTTTGTGAAGTCGGGGAGTAGCTTCTATATCCGCGCTAAGGGTTTATCTCTTTTTCTTAAAAAAAACTTCCATCAGCCGGGCCGCTTCTTCTTTCATCAGGCCGGCCTGTGTTTTTGTCTTCGGATGCAAAATGACGGCATTCAACATCGTATATCCCCGCTTGGGATCACCGGCCGCATATACCATCCTGCTTATCTGCGACCAGAACAAGGCCCCGGCGCACATCACACAAGGCTCCACGGTAACGTAAAGAGTGCAATCGGTCAGGTACTTGCTCCCCAGAAAATTGGCGGCGGCGGTGATGGCCTGCATCTCGGCATGCGCCGTAACATCATTCAGCCTTTCTGTGAGGTTGTGGGCACGGGCTATAACCCTGTTGTTGCACACGATTACAGCACCCACGGGCACCTCGTCGGCATCAAAAGCCTTTTGTGCCTCTTTTAAGGCCTCCTTCATAAAGGTCTCGTCAGAATAAAACAGCGGTTCCATAAAATTGTTATCCACAAAAATAATCAATTCCCCTGCAAAAGGATACGCTAAATATGATTAATTTCGCTCTCAAAATTTTTACCATGTTACGAACTCATACCTGCGGCGAATTACGACTCGGCGCAATCAATACCCAAGTTACCCTTTGCGGCTGGGTGCAACGGTCCAGAGACCTGGGCGGCCTCACCTTTATCGACCTGCGCGACCGCTATGGCTTAACACAGCTTGTATTTAATATGGACGTAAACGCCCCCCTGTGCCAACAGGCCCGTCAGTTGGGACGCGAGTTTGTGATTTCCGTGAGCGGCACAGTGGCCGAACGCAGCAACAAAAATCCCAAAATGGATACCGGTGATATCGAGATTATTGTCGATACCCTCACGGTGATGAACACTTCAAAGCTTCCGCCTTTCACCATCGAAGACAATACCGACGGCGGCGACGAACTTCGCATGAAATACCGCTACCTCGACCTGCGTCGTGCCGTGAACAAAAACAACCTGATGCTGCGCCACAAGATGGGTGTGGAGAGCCGTATCTACCTCAACGCGCAAAATTTCTTTGAAATAGAAACACCCTACCTGATAAAATCCACCCCCGAAGGCGCCCGCGATTTTGTGGTGCCCTCGCGCATGAACCAGGGCGAGTTTTACGCCTTGCCGCAATCGCCGCAAACGTTTAAACAGCTGCTGATGGTGGCTGGGTATGACCGCTATTTCCAGATTGTAAGGTGTTTTCGCGACGAAGACCTGCGGGCCGACCGTCAACCCGAGTTTACCCAGATCGATTGCGAGATGTCATTTATCACCCGCGACGATATCATAAACACCTTTGAAGGCCTCGTGAAGCATCTGTTCAAAACGGTGAAAGGCATCGACATACATGATTTTCCCGTTATGTCTTATGATGATGCCATGACATATTATGGCTCCGACAAGCCGGATATCCGCTTTGGGATGAAATTTGTGAACCTTAATGCCGTGGCCAAAGGAAAAGGTTTTAAGGTGTTTGACGATGCTGAACTTGTTGTAGGTATCTGTGTTCCCGGATGCAGCAATTATTCGCGTAAGCAACTCGACGAGCTGACTGATTTTGTGAAAAAACCTCAGGTGGGTGCCGGAGGCCTGGTATATGTAAAGTGGAACACCGACCAGACTTTTACCTCGTCGGTTGGCAAATTCCATACTGACGAGGACCTGAAACAATGGGCCGCGGTTTTTGGCGCCCAGCCCGGCGACCTGATGCTGGTACTTTCCGGAAAAGAAGAAAAAACCCTCAAGGCGCTCTGCGAACTTCGTCTCGAGATGGGCAACAGGCTGGGATTGCGTAAGCCCGATGATTTCAAGCCCCTGTGGGTGGTGGATTTTCCTCTGCTCGAATGGGACGAGGAAACACAGCGGTTTTATGCCAAACACCATCCCTTCACCTCGCCCAAGCCCGAAGATATTTCCCTGCTCGACACCAACCCCGGACAGGTAAAAGCCAATGCTTACGATTTGGTTATCAACGGGGTGGAGATAGGCGGAGGGTCTATCAGAATACACAACAAAGATTTGCAGAAAAAGATGTTTCAGGTGTTGGGATTTACCGACGATGACGCACAGAAACAGTTTGGTTTTCTGATGAATGCCTTTGAATATGGCGCACCTCCTCATGGCGGTATTGCCTTTGGCTTCGACCGTATATGCGCCGTGTTTGGCGGCTCCGATTCGATACGCGATTTTATTGCATTCCCGAAGAATAACTCCGGACGGGATGTGATGATCGACTCTCCGGCAACAATTTCCAACGAACAGCTAAAAGAATTGAACATCCGCTTGGGATAGTAGCATAGTTCACTTCGTTCGGTGGATGATGCCCTCGAAGCCATCATTTCCATGGCTGAGGTGATACATTAAGCATGTCGAAATGTCCTCATACGGTGGCTGAGGTTCTCGAAGCCACCGAGGCAAAAAAAACACCTTAGTTTGCGCTAAGGTGTTTTTAATCTTTTTCGAGTTTATTTTCAGTTGTTTCCTCTTACTTTTTCTTCGATAGTCTTGTCGATAAGGATACGGCCGCAATATTCGCACACGATGATTTTCTTGTGCATCTTAATATCGAGCTGACGCTGGGGCGGGATTTTGTTGAAGCAACCACCGCAGGCATCGCGTTCCACCACAACGACGGCCAGGCCGTTGCGTGCATTTTTCTTGATACGCTGATAGGCTGTCAACAAACGTTCTTCGATATTTTGTTGATTTTCCAGATGTTTTTCCATCAGTTTCTTTTCTTCTTTTTCTGTTTCGGAAACGATGTCCTCAAGTTCCAGTTTCTTTTGTTTCAGGTCGTCTTTGCGTTCTTTCAGTACCTGCTTGGTTTCTTCAATCACCCTGTTTTTCAGTTCCAGTGAATAAGAGGTTTCTTTGGTTTTCTTTTCACAAAGCTGGATTTCCAGGGTCTGAAATTCTATTTCTTTGGTTAGGGCATCGTATTCACGGTTGTTTCTGACGTTCATCTGCTGCGTTTCATATTTTTTTATTTGTGCCTGATGTTCTTTGGCCGCAGCTTTTATTTCTTTTATTTCGGTTTCTAATTCTTTTATTTCAATCTCGAAATTTTCCAGACGTGTTTCCAGGCCGGCGATCTCATCTTCCAGATCCTGCACTTCCAGTGGCAATTCGCCGCGGATAATTCGTATTTTGTTGATTTCGGTATCTACTATCTGAAGGTTGAACAACGAAACCAGTTTCCTTTCGATGGAAAGATCGGTTTTATCATCTGCTCCTGGAAATACCGGTGGGGCTAGCGTTTCTACGGATGGTTTAGCCTGAGGTTCAGCTACTTTAGCCGTGGGTTTTTCCGTCTTGCTTTTCTTTGCCGGTTCGGCTTGTTTGGGTGCCTTGGCTGCAACGGGTTTTTCTGCCGTATTCTTTGGCAAAGCTTTAGTGTCGGCCTTTTTCACCGGTTCTGGCTTTGGGGTCGCCTGTTTTTTCTCTTTTGCGGCGGCTGTTGTATTTACCGTTTCTTTTTTCACGGCAGCGTTGCTGGTTTCTTTTTTCGATTTTGCCTGAACAGCAGTACCTTTTGTAGTTGACTTTGCCATAAACTATTAATTTATAAGTAATTTACCGGGTTCGTATTATTATCTGAAAATGAAAATGCAAAAGTAGGAAATTTTTTTGTTATGATTGAGGCAATTAGTTCGGTAGAAAAAATTTCCGACTCATAATGCCCCACATCGGCCAGTATTATTTTCTCGTTGAAAAACTCGTGGTACTTAATATCTGCAGTAATCAGGATATCGGCCTTGTCCTTTATGGCTGTCCTTACCAGGAAACTGCCGGATCCGCCGCAGAGTGCTACTTTACGAATGGTGTTGCGCGAGGTTTGGTTATGCCGGATGCATGGGGTTTTGAAAATGTTTTTCAACATAGCCATAAATTCGGCAACCTCAGTGTCTTTTGACAAGGTCCCGATGGCGCCCGATCCGGCCCTGGGATATTCATTGTCGAGGGGATAGATATCATAAGCCACTTCTTCGTAAGGGTGTGATTGAAGCATGGCCTGGATAACCTGGTGGCGGAGGTGGTTGGGGAATACGGTTTCGATGCGGATTTCGGGTTCAAAGTGCAGTTGGAATGGCTCGCCCACAAAAGGCCGGGCATTTTCTTCGGCCTTGAAACTACCGGCCCCGTTGGTGTTAAAGCTGCAGGCGCTGTAGTTGCCAATATGGCCGGCGCCGGCTGAAAAAAGTGCATTTCTTACGTTTTCGGCATGGTCAACCGGGCAAAAAACCACTAATTTTTTCAGAAGGTTTTTCGTGGGTTCCAGAATTTTCACATCCTGCAACCCTATTTTTTCGGCGATGAACATATTAAGGCCGGAATAATTGTTGTCAAGGCAGGTATGGGAACAATAAATGCAGATATTATGTTTTAGCGCCTGTTCAATTATCCTTTCGCTGGCAGTAGCGCCGGTAATTTTTTTTATTCCCTGAAAAATCAGCGGATGGTGCGAGATAATCAGGTTGCAATTTTTTACAATGGCCTCGGCAATGGTTTTTTCGGTGATGTCGAGGGTGATGAGTGCGCTGGTAAGTTCCTGCAGGGTATCGCCTAACTGCAGACCGCAATTATCGTATGATTCCTGTAAATCAAGCGGGATAATCTGTTCAAAATAGTCAACGACCTCAAAAATCTTCATCCGTACCTTATTATTCTACTGTTACTGATTTGGCCAGGTTGCGGGGCTGATCCACGTTGCAGCCGCGCATCACGGCAATATGATACGACAACAGTTGCAGAGGCACTGTGGCAAGCAAAGGCGTGAATATCTCATCGCATTCGGGCACCTCTATGGTATAATCGGCAATTTTTTTCACCTCCACATCTCCTTCAGAGACAATGGCAATGATTTTCCCTTTGCGTGCTTTTACCTCTTCAATATTGGAAACCACCTTGTCGTACACATGTTGCTTGGTGGCAATCACCACCACCGGCATTTCTTCGTCGATGAGGGCAATGGGGCCGTGTTTCATTTCAGCGGCGGGATAGCCTTCGGCGTGTATGTAAGAAATCTCTTTAAGCTTTAAGGCGCCTTCCAGGGCTACCGGGAAACTGTATCCCCTGCCGAGGTACAGAAAATTACGGACATCCTTAAATATTTTTGAAATCTCTATGATTTGCTCGTTTACCTTGAGTGTTTGTTCTATTTTGTCGGGTATCAGTTCGAGTTCGCCGATGAGCTGATGAAACCGCGATTTGGAAATGCTGCCTTTTCGGTCGGCTATCATCAGTGCCATCAGGGTCAGGATGGTTACCTGTGCCGTGAAGGCTTTGGTGGAGGCAACGCCTATTTCGGGGCCGGCGTGGGTGTATGAGCCGGCGTGTGTCATGCGGGTGATGGTCGATCCCACCACATTGCAGATGCCGATGATAGTGGCATTCCGTGCTTTTGCCAGTTCGATGGCGGCAGCGGTGTCGGCGGTTTCGCCCGATTGTGAAATGGCTATAACCACGTCGTTTTCATAAATTACCGGGTTGCGGTAACGAAATTCGGAGGCATATTCCACTTCTACCGGTATGCGGGCAATATCTTCAAACAGGTATTCGCCCACCAGGCCGGCATGCCACGAGGTGCCGCAGGCAACAATAATAATCCGGTTGGCCTTGGTCATTTTTTCTATATAGTCCAGGATGCCGCCCAGCGAAACCCTTCCGTCCTGGGCATTGAGCCGGCCACGCATACAATCTCTTACCGAACGGGGCTGCTCATAAATCTCCTTCAGCATAAAATGGTCGAAACCGCCTTTTTCAATGGCGCTCAGGTTAAGCTCGAGCTTTTGTATGTAAGGCGTCTTGTCGATATTCTTGATGGTGGTTATTTTCAGGTCTTCGTTGCGGCGGATGATGGCAATTTCTTCATCATTTAGATACACGACATTTTTGGTGTATTCGATGATGGGCGTGGCATCGGAGGCCACAAAAGTTTCTTTTTTGCCGATGCCGATGACCAGAGGGCTCCCCTTTTTTGCGGCAATGAGCATATCGGGATGTTCCTTTGAAATAATAACAATGGCATAAGCCCCGATTACCTGATTCAAGGCAAGTTGTACGGCTTTTACCAGGTCCACTTTCTCGTTTTTTCTGATTTCATCAATGAGGTGAATCAGCACTTCGGTATCGGTATTACTGTGAAAAATGTATCCCCGGCTGATAAGTTCTTCGCGCAGGGCGGCATAGTTTTCAATGATTCCGTTGTGAATCAGCGCCAGGTCGTTGGCATTGGAGGCATGCGGGTGAGCGTTGGCGTCGTTGGGTTCGCCGTGTGTGGCCCACCGTGTATGGGCAATGCCAATGGTGCCTTTCAGGTTAACGTTTTCGATGATTTTTTCAAGGTCGCTGACTTTGCCTTTGCTTTTAAACAGCTTCATTTCTTTATCCAAAATGGCTATTCCGGCACTGTCGTAGCCCCTGTATTCCAGACGGTGCAACCCTTTTATCAATATCGGGTATGCTTGTTTAGGGCCAATATAGGCAACTATTCCACACATGGGTTATTCAATTTTTGTGTAAATGATTTCCAGGCGCAGGTTATCCTGCGACCTTTTGTTTCCGCGTATCACGGCTCGGTTTGATTTTACGGCGCTACCCGAAACCACCAGATTTAGTCCCTTGTCGGCAAAATATCCTCTCAGCAGGGCGTCTTGTATGTGCTGACCGATATTAAAGCGGTATTCTTTTGTGGTAGACGAATAGGAGCCGCCATAATAGGCATCGCCGTATGCATAATCAGTCAGAAAACTCATGGTGCCGTCGGTGTTGGTTTTCGACAAAATGAGTTTTTCGGGAGGTGCAAAGTCACCTGTGGCCGCCTCATCCAGTTTTACCACCAGCTCGGCTTTTAAAATGGAAATCCTGCCGTTGAGCGTATCGTTCAAAAGCTTTTTCAGGCCAAGGATACCTGGAAATTTTAATTTTATTTTGGTGCCGGCCATGGACTGTATATACAGCAGACTGTCGCCCAGCGTGGTGTCGCCGGCTAATTGTTGTTTCAGCAAGGGGTCGGCGGAGGTAAAATTCTTGTGGTCGAAACTGTTGAACCGGGCGCAATAGCTGTCAACAACAAAGTTGTAGATCGCCGTGTCGGCATCGTTGTGGTAATAGAGAGACAGTTTGGTGATGGATGACAGAAAGTTAAGGTATAAAATACAGCCGCCAGAAGACATTTGGTTGGTGGAGATGTACAGTCCTTTGAAAAACCTCAGAAAGCTAGGGTTGTCTGCCAGGTTGGAGGATCCGGAGGCATCGATGAATTTTTGTCCGAGGGATTTATTCAGCTTTACACGCAGATGCGGAGGATATTTGGTGCTGCCCACCTGCACGCTGTCTTTAAAGTTTGGTTTAAAACTGACATTGGCCAGATTATTCTTATACACGCCCATTACATCGTTAGAATAATAGTTGTCGGAATAATACAGGGCGTCGGCGAGTTCATATACTTTTAAGGTCAGGGTAGAAGCCGTGTCGCCGTAAAATCCCTGATAAGCCATCGACAGCACAATGGAGTCGCATACCGGGTTGTTGCCAAAGTTCACGGCCGTGGTGGTAAGCACAAACTGTGAATAGGTGCCGGCATTGGTAGTGCCGAAAACAGGATCGGTATAACTGCCCACCAGGTTATAGGTTACCTCATCGGTTCGGAAAGAGTCTTCTTTTACAGTATAGGCAATCAACGGGATGGTGTCTGTGAAAAGAGCTCCCATGATGTCTTCGGTGGGCTGGATGTTTAAACCTAATTCTTCATTCTTGTTGCAGGCCGAAAGCAACACAAGCGATAAAAACAGAAATAAGGCTGGACGGGTTTTAATTCGGAGGTTTTTCAAATACGTAGGATTTAATTATTTTACAGCATCTTCGTTAATCAGTTCATCAACCAATTCGTCGTAAAACAAGCTGTAAGCGTTGATGTATTTGTCTTTTGGCTGAAAAGGCAACATGGGCTTATTGGATTTTTTTGCATAAGCCAGCACTTCGTTGTTTATTTTTTCGGAACCCTGAATGATGGCATCGCTGAAGTCAATCATACCCTTCATCATCCCCAGATAGTCCAGGCTTTTATATTGTTTGATGTCTTTGTCGGATACTCCGTCGTGCTTGAGCTTTTTAACGGATTCTTTGGTGAAATTGCTTTTGAAGTCATCATCATAAAGCGAACAGACGATTTTAGTATCGGAGAACAAGGGATTATTTTTAAAAGCCGTTTTGATAAAGAAAGGCACCAAACTCGAAAACCAGCCGTGGACATGGATGAGGTCGGGTGACCAGCCAAGTTTTTTTACTGTTTCGATTACTCCGCGGGCATAAAAAATTGCCCGTTCGTCGTTGTCGGAAAAGAATAGGCCGCTTTTATCGGCAAAGGTCGCCTTGCGCTGAAAATAATCTTCGTTATCAATAAAATAAACCTGCAGCCGGGCTGATTGTATGGAGGCTACTTTTATAATTAGCGGGTGGTCGGTATCATCAATTATAAGGTTCATTCCTGAAAGCCGGATAACTTCATGCAGTTGATTACGCCTTTCGTTGATACAACCAAAACGAGGCATAAATGTCCTGATTTCTCTTCCTTTTTCCTGTATCCCTTGTGGGAGCTCCCGGCAAATCTGGCCCATGTGACTATCGTTCAGGTAGGGAACAATTTCCTGGGCAACAAACAATACCTTATATTTTGCCATAATTAATATTTTAACTTTATTCAGTTTGCAAAGGTACGAAAAATTTACTAATTTATTAATTGATTAATCACTTTTGTACCAGTAAGGAAAAACAGCGGCAATGATGACTCTTTCAAATAAATCACCATTGAATCTCCTGTTTAACTTGTAAATAAATTCGTTTAGATAGTTTTGAAGATAA
>JAGNBV010000102.1 GCA_018004645.1 Bacteroidales bacterium | reverse complement strand
GAAAATCCGACCTGATCATCTCCGAAGCAAAAGCTACCTGCGGGTGCACAGTAGCCGATTACCCCCGGACTCCCATAAAACCCGGCGCCGAAAGCGGCATCTCGGTTTCTTTTAATAGCGAAGGCCGCAAAGGAATTCAGCATAAAACAGTAACCCTGGTGGCTAACACCCAGCCTAGCACCAAAGTATTAACTATTAAAGCAGAAGTAGTAAATTTAGGTATAAATTAAACGAAAACAAAATGAATTTATTAAGTGTTTTTTTAATGATGGGCCAGCAAGGCCAGCAAGGAAGTGGCAGTATGGTTAGCACCATCGTTATGATGGTTTTGATCGTGGTAGTTTTCTGGTTGTTTTTTATCCGTCCGCAATCAAAAAAGAATAAGGAACTGCAAAAGTTCAGAGAAGGCCTCAAACGTGGCGATAAAGTTATTACCGCCGGCGGTATCCACGGAAAAATCCTCGAAGTGCTGGACACCACAGTGATCATCGAAACAGAAGGTTTAGGAAAACTTAAGGTTGAAAAAAGTTCAATTGCCTCTTCAGTTGCCGGAAACGGTGAATAAAAAACACGGAAAATATAACCTAATAAATTTCCGGCCTTGACATCAGGAAGTTATGATATATCTCTTGATGAACAAAAAGATAATCAAAAGCGTTCAAAAAGAAAACTGAATATTTTTATTATCTGCTTTGTTATTGCCTCCATAAGCTGGCTGATGATAAAGCTTTCGGGAACATACTCCCATAATGTCATAGTATCTATTACTTACAAAGGCATCAAAAATAACCGGATTATGTTGCCTTCGTCTGATACTGTACTCATCGCCAACATCCAATCATCGGGTTACAATATCATTTATAACCGCCTGCTGAACGAAGACTACAGATTTCAACTGGATCTGAGCCAATATCCCGCACGTAGAAATGGTGATATTTATGAAATAAATATCGAAACCGCCAACCTCAATTACCGGCTTGGAAATTACTTTAAAACAGGCGAAAAAATAGTTTCCATTTATCCTGCCAATATGCGCGTGCGGCTCGAAAGGGCCTATACCAAAAAAGTTCCGGTAAAAGCCAATGTGGATATCACCTATAAAAAACAATATGCCGGGTACAAGCATATTTACCTGGAACCTGACTCGGTGTATATTACCGGAAGCAAGGCTGTGATTGATAAAATTTCTTTTGTTGAAACCGAAAAAAACGAACAAAAGAATTTGTCCAAAAATACCATGCTGGAGTTATCGCTCAAAAACCCGTTAAACAAATTTTTATTGAGATATTCGGCCGACAAGGTAAAAATGTACATTCCTGTGGCTGAATATACCGAAGAGTACGTGGACATTCCTCTTACCTTCGAAACGGTGCCGAATGGCTATCAGCTGATTGCCTATCCCGATAAAATCAGATGCTATTTTAATGTAAGCATCCCCGATTACGATAAAATTTCTCCTGAAGCATTCAAGGCAGGCATCAACGAAAAAAGCCTGTTCAACTCCAAGCATAACACGGCAAAGGTCGTCCTGAAAAAAGTTCCCCGCTACGCCAGGGTGCAGCGTATTGAACCCGAAAGTATTGAATATTTAATACGTAAAAAATGATCAGGTTGGGACTTACTGGGGGCATTGGCACCGGCAAATCCATGGTGGCCGATATATTTTCTCATCTTGACATCCCCATCTTTTATGGCGATCAGGAAGCAAAAAAGGCTTATGCTGACCCGGAAATATTGCTTAAAGTCAAACAGGTCTTCGGCAACACAGTTTTCGACAACGACAAGGTAAACTATAGAAAACTTGCCGCCGTGGTTTTTCCCCACCCGGAGATGCTCGAAAAGTTAAATTCAATAATTCATCCTTTTCTTATCAGCCGGTTCGAAAGATGGTCGGGCCAGCAGCATCATGCACCTTACATCATAATGGAAGCAGCTATACTTTTTGAAGCTTCGCTGCAGCAATTTTTTGACGCCACGGTTGCCGTCAGCGCTCCCCGCGAACTTTGCATTGAAAGGGTAATGAACCGCGACGGCCTGCAAAGGGATGAGGTGATTCGGCGCATGGATAACCAATGGCCTGATGCCCAAAAGACAGCCATGGCTAATTATGTCGTTATAAATGATGGCGAACACCTGCTCATCCCGCAGGTGCTCGCCATTCATCAATCAGTACTTAACTCTATAAAATAAAAAATGTTATGAAAAAAATCTTTTTAATTGCATTAGCGCTGGTAGGAGGTCTGTTATGCCAGGCACAGGGAAAAAAAGAAATAATACTGCCAGTTGCCAATACCGAAGGAGGCAAACCTTTTATGGAAACCCTAAAAGACCGGCATACCACCCGGAGTTTCAGCCAGGAAAAACTATCGGATCAACAACTTTCCAATCTCTTATGGGCCGCCTTTGGCATCAACCGCCCCGAATCGGGCAAACGTACGGCGCCTTCGGCTATGAACAATCAGGAAACCGACATCTATATCTGCCTGAGTTCCGGGGTGTTTCTTTACGATGCCAAAAAGCACAGCCTGATTTTGGTAGTTGAAGAAGACTACCGTAAAAATATGGGCAGGCAGGATTTTGTAGCCAGTGCGCCAGTAATTTTGTTATTTGTGGCAGATTATTCAAAAATGGGGGAAAAGGTTTCCGCAGAAAAAAAGGATTTTTATTCGGCAGTAGATGTGGGCTATATCAGCCAGAACGTTTACCTGTATTGCGCTTCCGAAAACCTGGGCACCGTAGTGCTGGGATCAGTTGATGGCAATAAAGTAAAAGAAATCCTAAAACTGAAAGACAACCAAAAAGTATTGTTGTCGCAGTGTGTGGGTTTCCCGAAATAATCCCCCGGAAGATACTTATTTCTTTTCCGTATTTTTTTTGGACTCCTGGATTTTGATTTCTATTTCATCCTTTTTAGGGTCGAAATCAACAATAACGACATCTCCTTCGTTGAGTTTGGCCTTAATGATTTCTTCAGCCAACACATCTTCAATGTATTTTTGGATAGCTCTTTTTAATGGGCGGGCGCCAAAATTCGGATCCCAGCCTTTATCTATTATGAAATCTTTGGCCTTTACCAAAACTTTTAATTTGTATCCAAGGGCTTTCACGCGTTTTTCGACAAATGACAACTCGATATCAATGATTTTGTGAATATCCTCGCGTTTGATATCATCAAAAATCACTACATCGTCAATCCTGTTAAGAAATTCAGGGGCAAAGGCTTTTTTCAGGGCATTTTCCACTATGCTTTTGGCATAGCCGGCTTTGTTGCTTTCTTTTGCATTAGTTTGAAAACCAACACCCTGGCCAAAATCTTTCAACTGCCGCGAGCCGATGTTGGAAGTCATGATGATAATGGTATTTTTGAAATCCACCTTACGGCCGAAACTGTCGGTAAGTTGCCCGTCGTCAAGCACCTGCAACAAAAGATGAAACACATCGGGATGGGCTTTTTCTATTTCGTCGAGCAGTATCACAGCATAGGGTTTGCGGCGTATTTTTTCGGTAAGCTGGCCGCCTTCTTCGTAACCTACGTATCCCGGAGGCGCTCCAATGAGGCGCGATACGGCAAATTTCTCCATGTACTCGCTCATGTCGATGCGCACCAGGGCGTCGTCCGAGTCAAAGAGGTATTTTGACAGCACTTTGGCTAAGTATGTTTTCCCGACACCGGTAGGACCGAGGAATATAAACGAGCCGATGGGTTTGTTGGGGTCTTTGAGGCCGGCCCGGTTTCGGCGGATGGCTTTCACCACTTTTTTGATAGCATCATCTTGTCCGATGACCATGCGGCGTAGCTCTTCCTCCATGGAGATAAGACGGTTGCTTTCATTTTGGGCGATCCGCTGCACGGGAACACCCGTCATCATGGCCACCACCTCGGCAACATTGTCTTCCGTTACGGTCTCGAGATTCTCCTGGGTTTCGGCCAGCCATTGGTTTTTGGCTTTTTCCAGTTCGCTCATCAGCTGCCTTTCATTATCGCGGAGCAGGGCCGCCACCTCGTACTGCTGACTTTCTATGGCCTTGCGTTTCTGTTGCTTTACATCTTCAATATTCGTCTCAATTTTGATAATGTTGTCGGGCACATGGATATTGGTAATATGTACGCGGGCACCGGCTTCGTCAAGGGCGTCAATGGCCTTGTCAGGCAGGCAACGGTCGCTGATATACCGGTTGGTAAGGGATACACAGGCTTTGATGGCGTCGTCGGAATACCTTACCAGGTGATGTTTTTCGTATCTATCCTTGATATTGTTTAGAATCTCTATGGTTTCTTCGGGTGTGGTAGGTTCTACCATCACTTTCTGAAATCGTCGTTCCAGCGCCCCGTCTTTTTCGATATATTGCCTGTATTCATCCAGGGTAGTAGCGCCTATGCATTGTATATCGCCGCGCGAGAGTGCCGGTTTGAACATATTGGAAGCGTCGAGGGAGCCCGAAGCGCCGCCGGCACCCACTATGGTATGAATTTCATCAATGAAGATGATGATATCATCATTCTTTTCCAACTCGTTGATAACGGCTTTCATACGTTCTTCGAATTGCCCGCGGTATTTTGTACCAGCTACCAGCGATGCCAGGTCAAGTGTAACAATTCGTTTGTCGAATAAAGCCCTGGACACTTTTCGCTGAACGATACGCAGGGCCAGCCCTTCGGCAATGGCTGTTTTGCCAACGCCGGCCTCGCCAATCAATACGGGGTTGTTTTTTTTGCGGCGGCTCAGTATCTGTGCTATACGTTCAAGTTCTTTTTCCCTTCCCACCACCGGGTCCAGACGGTCTTCCTCTGCCAGGCGGGTAAGGTCCCGGCCAAAATTATCAAGCACCGGTGTCTTGGATTTCGGGTCGATATTTTTTTTCTGTTCACCGCTAAAAGGGCCTTCGTCAGCATCATCGTTGCCCGTGCCTCCCGGCAACTCGTCCTTGGGATCCTGCCGGTCTTCGTTGCTGTTGATAATGAAATTGCGAACCTGACGGGCTACGGTTTCGTAATCAATGCCGCAACTATTAAGGTTTTTGGTGGCGATGTTGCTGTCATCTTTAAGTATGGCCAGCAACAGGTGTTCGGTTCTGATAAGTTCCGCCTGATAGGTCTGTGCTTCCAGATGGGTGAGTCGCGATACCCGTGCAGCCTGCCTGTTCATTGAAATATCTTTGTTGGGATCGTCGGCAGTTAACAGGTTGGAAGTGCTTTTAATGCTGCGTTCAATGGAATTTCTGATATCGTATAAATTACAGTTCAATTTCTCAAGAATCTTAAGAGCCAGGTTGTCCTTGTCACGTAATAGTCCAAGAAATAAGTGCTCCACTCCTATATAATCGTTTTTAAGACGCAGGGCTTCTTCTCTGCTGTATTCGAAAATGTTTTTTACCCGTTGCGAAAATTTTGCTTCCATGTAGTTTTAATATTATTATTCAAAAGTACGAAATTACAACCAATTAACAAAATTATCATAAGTATCCTTATGGCTGTATGGGTTGAAATACTTATTTTTCAACAGAATTTTGTTAGTAATAAATTTTAAAAAAAAGCCTTCCCGGATTAAAAAAAAAGTTGTATCTTCGTTAAACTTTTTATTTTTCTAACTAATTAAAAATGAGCATTTTACAACTATGAGTGATTTAGACAACATTATCAAGGTTAACATTGAGGATCAGATGAAGACTGCCTACATTGATTATTCAATGTCGGTGATAGTCTCCAGGGCATTGCCGGATATACGTGATGGATTAAAACCTGTTCACCGGAGAGTACTATATGGTATGTATGATCTTGGAATACTTTCAAACCGTCCCTATAAAAAATCCGCCAGGATAGTGGGAGAGGTGCTTGGTAAGTACCATCCCCATGGCGATACCTCTGTTTACGATGCCATGGTGCGTATGGCCCAGGATTGGTCATTGCGCTATCCGCTGGTTGACGGACAGGGAAACTTCGGATCCATCGACGGCGACAGTCCGGCTGCTATGCGTTATACCGAAGCCCGCCTCAGGAAAATAGCCGAAGAGATGCTGACGGATATTGACAAGAAAACCATCGACTGGACACTGAATTTTGACGATACACTGGAAGAGCCCAGCGTATTGCCGGCAAAAATACCCCAGCTGTTGGTAAACGGCGCTTCGGGAATTGCAGTGGGTATGGCCACCAATATGCCTCCCCATAACCTAAAAGAAGTCATCGACGGTATTGTTGCCTACATCGATAATAATGATATCACCATTCCGGAACTGATGAAATTTATCAAAGCTCCTGATTTTCCCACCGGAGGTACTATTTATGGTTACGAAGGCGTGCGCGATGCTTATGAAACAGGACGGGGCAGGATAGTCCTCAGAGGCGATGTGCTGGTGGAAGATGAAGACGGCAGGGAAAACCTTATAGTTACTTCTATTCCTTACCAGGTGAACAAAGCCGAACTGATCAAGAAAACCGCCGATCTGGTCAACGACAAAAAAATTGAAGGTATTTCAGAAATACGCGATGAGTCGGACAAAAATGGCATACGTATCGTTTATGAACTGAAAAAAGGTACCATAGCCAATGTCGTTATCAATAAATTATATCAGCAAACAGCCCTGCAGTCCTCGTTCAGCGTTAATAACATCGCCTTAGTCAAAGGCAGACCGATGCTGCTGAATCTCAAGGGATTGATCACTCATTTTGTCAATCACCGTCTCGATGTGGTGTACCGCCGTGCGGCCTTCGATCTGGAACAGGCCGAAAAACGCGCCCACATCATCGAAGGTTTATTGATAGCGCTGGATAATATTGATGAAGTTATCGCCATCATTAGGGCAGCAAAAACTGTTGACGAAGCCCGGACAGGCCTCATGGAACGTTTTGCATTGACTGACATTCAGGCCCGGGCCATCGTGGACATGCGTCTGCGGGCATTGGTGGGATTGGAACGCGATAATCTGCGCAAAGAATACGAGGAACTGCTGAAACTTATAGCTTACCTGAAAAATGTGCTGTCGGACATCAACCTGCGCATGGAGATAGTTAAAACAGAATTGCTCGAAATAAAAGAAAAATACGGCGACGAACCCAAAACAGAGATTACCTATGCGGCTGAAGACTTCAAGATTGAAGATACTATTGCCGATGAACAGGTGGTAATCACCATTTCGCATATGGGCTACATAAAACGTACGCCATTGGCTGAATACCGCCGCCAAAACAGGGGAGGACGCGGTTCCAAAGGTACCGATATACGCGATGAAGACTTCCTGGAATACCTGTATGTGGCCAGTATGCACAACTATATGCTGTTCTTTACCGAGCAGGGAAAATGTTTCTGGATGCGTGTTTTTGAAATCCCCGAAGGTACCAAAACAAGCAAAGGCAGAGCCATACAGAACCTTATAAGCATTCCGCCCGACGATAAAGTAAGAGCTTTTATCAACGTAAAAGATATCACCGACAAGGAATATGTAAAAAACAACTATATTATTCTGTGTACCAAAAAAGGTGTTATCAAAAAAACTACACTGGAAGCTTATTCACGTCCACGCCAATCAGGCATCAATGCCATTACCGTGCGCGACGGCGACACCCTGTTGCAGGCAAGGCTCACCGATGGCAAAAACGAAGTACTTATGGCTCTTTTGTCTGGCCGTGCCATACGTTTCAATGAGTCGAAAGTACGTCCCATGGGCCGGAACGCCGCCGGTGTGCGGGGTATCACCCTTGGCGGTAAAAATGATGAAGTCATCGGCATGATATGCCTTGAAAATGACCAGTACGACATCCTGGTAGTTTCCGAAAATGGTTATGGAAAACGTTCAAAATTAGAAGATTACAGAGTAACGAATAGGGGAGGTAAAGGCGTAAAAACCCTTAACATCACCGAAAAAACCGGCAGGCTGATTTCTATCCTGAATGTGCTGGACAACAACGACCTGATGATTATCAATAAATCAGGAATACTTATCCGCATGGCAGTGGCCGACCTGCGTGTTATGGGACGCGCCACCCAGGGCGTCAGACTCATCAACCTCAAAGACGATTCGATAGCGGCCGTTACTAAGGTAGAATGCGATATGGAAGAAGAGGAAGAACCCTGTGATGCTCTTGCTGAAGCCACCGGCACACATCCACAAGGTAAAGATGAAACCTATATCACAGGCGACGATGAAATATCCAAAGAACTTCTTGAAAAATTAAAAGATGAAGATGTAACAGACGAAAATGAAGATGAAAAGCCAGAGGAAGAACCCGAAAATTAATTTTGGCAAAGAAGTTGTTTAATAGAAAATAAATTAAATTTGTAACGTTCTAACAATAAAAAAACAAAAAAAAATGAAAAAGTTAGTATTAGTAGTAATAGCAGTACTCATTTCTGGTATTACTTTTTCTCAAACCGAAGTAGTCAGCGCCTATAATTACCTCAAAAACGGGCAGTTGGACAAGGCCAAGACTTATATTGACAAGGCTTGTGTCAATGAAAAAACCAAAGGATTGGCCAAAACATGGTTCTACTGCGGGAACATCTACCTGAGTATAGCCCTGACCAAGGAAGAAAAATACAAATCGCTGGACTCAAATGCCGTACAAATTGCCTATGATGCTTACCAAAAAGCCATACAGCTTGACCCGGAAATCGCCAACGACAACCTGATGCCAAACTCACCCAAAATGGGGTTGTTCTTCCTGGGAGATCAGTATTACAACAAAGGAGTGGATTTGTTCTACAACCAGAAATATGAAGATGCCCTGACCAATTTTGAAATGACCAAAAAAATTAATAATATATTTGGCATAAAAGACTCAAATGCAACATTTAACGCCGCATTATGTGCAGTACAACTTAAAGATAATAAAAAAGCAAAACAGTACTTTGAAGAACTGGTTAGAAACAATTTTAAACAAGGATTGGTATATACGCAACTTGCCAACATTTACAAAGCAGATGGTGATACCGTTAAGGCTGACGGCATCATAGCCAAAGGCAGAAAAGCTATGCCTAACGACCTGAACCTTATTATCGGAGAAATTAACAGCTTCCTGGGAAAGGGTAAAGTTACTGAAGCCCAGGACCTGCTGAATCTGGCTGTATCAAAAGATCCCAACAATGCATCATTACATTTTGCCATTGGCGCCAACATGGATGAATTTGGAAATTTTGAACAGGCAGAAAAATCATACATGAAAGCTATTGAAATTAAAGCCGATTATTTTGATGCACATTACAACTTGGGAGCACTATATGTAAATACGGCCGCCAGCATCATGGAAGAAGCCAATAAACTTCCAATTACCGAAACTGCAAAATATGATGAATTGAAAAACAAAGCAGATAAATTGCTCGACAAAGCTTTACCTGAACTGGAAATTGCAGAAAAATTAAATCCGAAAGACAGAAACACCTTGATTACTTTAAAGCAATTATATGCAAGAAAAAGTAACAACGATAAGATTAAAGAATACGACGAAAAGATTAAGAATCTTTAGCTGAATTAAAAATAAAGGAGGGATATCCTCCTTTATTTTGGCAATTACAATTTAACATAATATTAATTATAGGACATTTCCGTATTTATATATAATTGTAATACAAGTAGTTAAAAAAATCAAAAAGAAGCAAAATGAGAAAGATTAAGATTGATAAAATGACACTTTCCAATAAG
>JAGNBV010000101.1 GCA_018004645.1 Bacteroidales bacterium | reverse complement strand
TTGCTACCCGCAGAAACCATTGCATTGCAGAAAAATATCTTCTAAAATACTGCACCTATGATAAACGAAAAAGAACAAATTTTAATCAGCTTCTTATGACGGACTCTTTCTTAAGTTGACGCATATGGGGAGTACGACTTACTATGAGAGCATTGCCAAGGTGCAGTCGTACTCACATTTGCATGGCTTATCAGCATGAAGTTTTTATTCAAATAACAGAATTTTTATCTCAGTTATTTAATGCATTACAGAATAATAATAACTGACAAAGTATGATCAGGAATTAGTCTTTATACCGGGCAATGGGCGTTATGCCGCCTTTGACTTTGTCGTGGATTTTTACCAGCACTTCGGTGTTGAGGGGCAACAAAATATCCACCCGTGAACCGAATTTGATAAAACCCAGTTCGGTATTTTGTTCCACTTTCATTTTCTCCTCGGCATAGCATACAATACGGCGGGCCACAAAACCTGCTATCTGGCGCACGAGCACAGGCGCCCGTCCTTCGGGACGGATAATGGTAGTGGTTTGCTCGTTCATATAGGAAGATTTCGGTTTACGAGCCACAAAGTAGCGGCCATAATAGTCTTCGGTTTTTATCACCTCGCCGCTGACAGGGTAAAAATTAATATGAACATTATTAAGTGACATAAATACAGATACTTGTATGCGTTTTTCGTTCAGGTATTTTTCCTCATCAATTTCTTCGATAGCCACTACCTCGCCGTCGGCGCCGGAAAATATCAGTTCAGGATCTTGCACATATTCCCTTGCCGGCACCCTGAAAAAACGCAGTATGATCACATAACACACCAGGGAAGCCGTCAATATGAAAATTTTGAACCACAAATAATCGTCCAGTAGCATAAAAACCGGAAAGTTTATAAGCAACAGCAACAACGCTGAAAAAAGAATTATTCGCGTACCTTCTCTATGTAATTTCATAATTAATTGGCAATAAAAAAGTAAATATAAATGAAAACAAAAACCGCGGCAAAGAACACCCCGTCGAAACGGTCGAGGATACCGCCGTGGCCCGGCATGATGGTGCCGGAATCCTTCACATTCACGCTGCGTTTCAGCATGGATTCGGCCAGATCGCCGAGTGTGCCTGTCACCACAATGATAACCGAAATGATGGCCCAATGAAGGAACTGTATATCTTTGAAAATCAGCGAAAAGACATAAGCGGCTGCCACACCGAAAATAATCGATCCCACGGAACCTTCCCAGGTTTTACCGGGCGAGATACGTTCAAACAGCTTGTGTTTTCCAATGGCCGATCCAACCAGGTAAGCAGCCGTATCGGCAACCCAGGTGATAATAAAAAAGCCGAGGAGGATGTGAGTATTAAACCCGCCTCTCAACTCGAACGGGCTGTAGAAAAAATTCAGCAGCGCCAGTGGCAGCGCGACATAAAGTCCCCCCAGGATCGTATAAGCTATATTGGTAAACGGTTGTCCTTCTTTGCGGAAAAGTTCAGAAACGGGAATGATTATGGCAATAGGCAAACTTAACAATACCCAGCCAAAATCAAAAACGTTATGAGCATATAATGAGATACTTACAAACAGAAAACCGCCAGATACCAGGCCGTTTAAAAACTGAGGCTGGATTTTTTTCAGCAGGGCAAGCTTATAAAACTCGTATATGCCGAGCAGGGCAACCACAAGAAATACCAGCATAAAAGAATAAACACTCCAGCAAATGGCGCCTATTACAATAGTAATAAACACAAGGCCGGTGATAGTACGGGTGACAAGTTTTTTCACAGGTTAAAATCCTTTATAAAAGTTTTTGCCTCCAACAGATTTTCGGGCAAGACATACAGTTCGATATTACCGAAAAGGTATGCCGAATCCTTTTTATTTATGACAAAAACACTGATGTCATTTTCCTCAAGCATCCCCCTCACCATTTCGGCTTCAATATCCTTGTTCGTTTCAAAAACGAGTACCCAATCTTTTTCCATAGTTTATTGATTTATGTCGTCAATTAAAAAAAGATATAGGTCGCGGGGGCCATGAGCGCCCATTACCAGGGTTTTTTCGATATCGGCGGTACGGCTGGGCCCGGATATCACTGATATCAGCGAAGGAAGATTGTTTTTATATTTTTTGAACAGCGCCTCGAAAGCTTCGGGCAGGTCGGGCACAATCTGCGAAGCGTAGGCCATAACTATGTGCACATCGGGATATACTATCATGCGGCGGCCGGAGGCCTGTACCGATGACACCATGATGCTGCCCAGCCTGGAGACAAGGTATTCGCAGGAAGTAATTCCTTGTACAGCTTCGGTGAGCGTATCCGGGTCAGAGCTGAAAGGCACGGCTGCTTCTACCAGCAGGCTTTGTATGGATGGCTCCAGGCAATACATATTGTCCCATTTGTTTTCCTTTGCAAAAGCGTTGATGCTATCCACAAACTCTTTCTTATCGGCGCAATACACAAATTTGCCGGCAATTGCAACAAAAGCTTTTGCAAAAGCGACTTCCAAGGGGTCCTCAGACACTTTAAAAACATTCTGGGAAAAGTCAATTTCCGAAAAAGGGCATTCCGCCTGGTGTATTCCGGCGTTTCGCACATTTTTCAGCACTTTTTCCCGTGAGCTGTATTCTTCCATAAAGGTCTGTCAGGTATTAAAATAACTAATTTTCAGTATTATCAGTTGTTGGTTGTGGGTTTTCTTTATCTTCTTTATTTTCAATATCTTCAGGACCGGCAGCCTTTTGTCCGGCATTTTCCCCCGGTTCGGATTTTGTTTCTGAAGTATCTTGCTCCTGCTTTTTTTCAGCGCCTTCGGGTTTTCCTTTACGCAAAGTAAACTCAATATCTCTGGCATCCTGGTCAATATGATGTCCGTCATCGAAAGGCCTTTTGCCGAATATCTTTTCGACATCTTCGCGGAAAATCACCTCTTTCTCGAGTAGCAGATTAGCCAGTTCAGTTACCTTTTCTTTGTTGTCCCGGATAATCTTCACAGCCCTGGTATAGGCAGCATCCACTATTTTGCTTACTTCCTCGTCGATGGTTTGCGCGGTTGTTTCGCTGTAGGGTTTGGAAAGGGCATATTCCTGCTGTCCTGATGAATCGTAATAGCTTAAGTTGCCGATTTTTTTGTTTAGTCCGTAATACATCACCATGGCATACGCCTGCTTCGTGGTTCTTTCCAGGTCGTTGAGCGCGCCGGTGGATATTTTCCCGAAATTGACTTCTTCGGAAGCTCTGCCGCCGAGGATAGCGCACATCTCGTCGAGCATTTGTTCGGTAAAAGTGATTTGTCTTTCTTCGGGCAGGTACCAGGCGGCGCCCAGGGCTTTGCCGCGCGGGATAATAGTAACTTTTACCAGGGGTGAAGCATGTTCCACCAGCCAGCTAATGGCGGCATGACCGGCCTCATGAAAAGCGATGACTTTCTTCTCTTCCATAGAGATGATTTTGCTTCGTTTTTCCAGTCCGCCGACGATACGGTCGATAGCATCGAGAAAATCCTGTTTTTCGATAACCTTTTTGTTTTTGCGGGCGGCTATCAGCGCCGATTCATTACATACGTTGGCAATATCGGCACCTGAGAAACCCGGTGTCTGACGCGAGAGGAATCCGATATCGATATCTTTCGACAAGGTCAGCGGTTTCATATGTACCTTGAAAATGGCTGTTCTTTCTTCCAGATCAGGGAGTTCAACGTGTATCTGCCTGTCGAAACGTCCGGCACGCAACAAGGCCCTGTCGAGTATGTCGGCACGGTTGGTGGCGGCCAGGATAATCACACCGGCATTGCTTGAAAAGCCGTCCATTTCGGTCAGGAGCTGGTTGAGCGTATTTTCTCTCTCGTCGTTGGCGCCCGTCATGGGGTTTTTGCCACGGGCACGGCCAATGGCATCAATTTCGTCGATAAAAACTATGCAGGGTGCTTTTTCTTTAGCGGTTTTAAACAGGTCGCGCACACGGGAGGCGCCCACACCAACAAACATCTCCACAAAGTCGGAACCCGAGAGTGAGAAGAAAGGCACCTTAGCTTCGCCGGCCACCGCTTTGGCCAGCAATGTCTTGCCTGTGCCCGGAGGGCCTACCAGCAAGGCGCCCTTGGGAATCTTTCCACCCAACTGGGTGTATTTTTTCGGATCCTTCAGAAATTCCACTATCTCCATAATCTCCACCTTGGCTTCTTCCAGGCCCGCCACATCGTTAAAGGTGATGGAGCTGCTGGTATTTTTATCAAACAACTGCGCCTTGGATTTGCCAACATTGAAAATCTGTGAGCCGCCCGCTCCCCTGCCCATCATGCGCATAATCACCAGCCAGATGATGACCAGTATGGCAATGGGCAGCACCCATCCCAGTATCTCTCCGCCCCAGTTGCGGCGGGTTTCGGGAATGATATCCACCCCCTGACGGCTCATGATGGTTTGTTTTTCTTCCAGTGAAGCCCCAACGGTGTCTTTGGCGACCACCATCTTTTCCACTTCCCTGACTTTAGTTTCAAAGGTTTCGGAAGAGAGTATCTCGAACTGAAAATGAGGTCCCTTAATGGGCGAGGCGCCAATGCCTTTTTTTGGCACCAGGCTTTTAAAAGCCGTATCACCGCTGGCAATGGCTTCTTGTTTAATGTAAATTTCGGCCATTTCCTTGTTGACCACCACTATTTTTTCGACCTGTTTGTTCTGCAAAAAAGTCTCAAACTTGTTCCAGGTAATCTTTTTCGGACCGCTGCCTCCCCAGTTATAAAAGTTTAATGCGATAAACACAACTGCCAGTAAAGCATAAATCCAATAGAAACTGAATTTTTTCTTTCCCGGGTCCCCGCCCTTAATATTGTTTTTAAAATTATCACTTTGTTTGTCAGTCATAAAAATTCTAATCTTTCATTTTAGTTACTTTCGGAATCAAATTGTTTTATTTCCGCATCAGCCCACAGATTCTCGAGTTGGTAAAAGTTGCGGTATTTTTCCTGAAATATGTGAGCCACCACATCAAAATAATCGAGCAATATCCATTCGGCATTGTGAAAGCCTTCCCTGTAGCGGGGTTTTATTCCGGTGGTCTTGAGTACCATTTCTTCCACCGCGTCGGCGATAGCTTCCACCTGAGTGCGTGAGGTGCCATGACAAATCACAAAGTTGGAAAATAAGGTATTTTGAAATTTTGAGAAGTCAAGGCTGACAACATTTTTAGCTTTTTTTTCAATCATGCTGTTAGCGATAATGTCAGCAAGCAACGACTCTTCAGCTATTTTCTTTTTTCGGGGCATTACAAATATTTCATAAATTTGCAAATGTAAGACTTTTTATTGAACATTTTGAATATTTTATGTAAACAGTATTCAAAATAGCACTAGTTTTTAATCCTGATATTTTGAAAATAATACGCAAAGAAACCCTGGACTCTACCAATGAATATGCCGCACAACTGATACAAGACAGCATGGCCGGCAGCACTTTTTGTGTGGTGGCTGACCGGCAGACCTCAGGCAAAGGCCGTGGAAGCAACCAATGGAATTCGGAAGCCGGAAAAAACCTGACATTCAGCATAGTGTGTTTTCCTAAGTATCTCAAAGCCGAAAATCAGTTTTACCTGAACAAAGCTATAGCGCTTTCAGTACATGAATTTGTTGCCGCGTTGCTGCCTGAAAAAGACGTGGCTATAAAATGGCCCAATGATATTTATACGGGCAACAAAAAAGTTGCTGGAACGCTGATTCAGGTGGCGGTACAAGGCGCTACGCTGAAAAATGCTATTATCGGTACCGGCATCAATATCAACCAGGAAACATTTCCCGAAAACCTGCCCAACGCGACCTCAGTTTTTTTAGAAAAATCAGCAAAAACAGAGCTTGTACCGGCTCTGAACCAATACATTGACGTTTTTGAAAAGTACTATGGTTGGCTGGAAGAAAAACGCTTTGAAGATATCGACAACCACTATATCAAGAAATTATACCGTTTCGGAAAGCACAGTATGTTTGAATTTGACAAAAAAACAATCCGGGCTGTTATTTGCGGGGTGGATGAATATGGATGGCTGCAGTTACTTACCGATGAAGGTGTTGTACTAAGCGGCGAAATGGACAAGGTAAAAATGATAATTGAGCCGTGAGTCTAAGCCCTATAGATGGAAAATTGGAATATTAAGGTAATGAACAGTGAATCATTATCCCATAATCCCAAAAAATTCTCCCAGTAAAAAAATTAGTTTCATTCTGCCCTCAATTGCCTTTAAGGCATTGACAGCCCTATTAGCTACCCCAATAATGGTGTCAGCAGGTTCTCGAGTTGTGCAGCCAGCGAATCGGAATCATTTTTAATGATGGTCCAGTCATCCGCGCTAATAAGATATACGCTATTTTCATACACCACATAACAAATTACCGAGCCACCAAGCTCATTCAAAGTAATCTTACGTGTCAGGTAACTGGATATTTGAATGGGTTTTACAACTGCTTCGAACCGGTATTTAATGGTTTCTATATCATCTTGAGTAACTTTTTTTTCATGGCCCGAAAACCTAAACATCAGCTCATAAGTTTTCAGGTTTTCGTTTCCAAAGTTTTTTCCGTGAGAAAGTACTTTTTCCATATCAGTAATTATTTATTTCATTTTAAATTGATTTCCGGTATGAAATTACAACAAATTCCTGACACTATAACCTGATTTATCAATATTCCGCTCATTAAAATTCATCCATACAAAGCCGGTTTACACCTGCAATAACAAGGAAAAAATGCAATGGTTAACTATTAAACTATTACTTTAAATATAAAGTGATATCTATCTGTATTAATGCTCCTTAATGTATCGACATTATTTCATTAAAACCATATAGATTTTTTTCCGGCAGGTGGCGGACAAGATGGTGTTTGACTGAACATCGACTTCTGATTGAATCCCACCAATAAAAAAAAGGTTCAACAAAAAAAACTTATGAAAAATTAAAACGCAGGACTTTCGCAATATTCCTTCAGTTTTCCTGCAAGAATGTTAACCAGGTTTTGCAAAGGTCTGGCGGCCATCATCCTTATCATCATGGGCATCTCGTGCTCAAAAACAAAAACCACCTCTGTTTGGTTATCACCTATCTTATCGAGCAGACAGATCAGCTCAAATGTAAACGGCAATTTAGTGCCTGTATCCGGCACAATAAGGATTTTGGTATAAGGTACTTTTTCGGTGATTTTCAGAGCAAGGGTTCCCATGCCGCTGACCTCAAAACTGCATGTATCTGCGGTGGACGTCCAGTTTTTCGCCTGCTCGGGCATCATAGTCTGAAAATTGTTAAAGTCCGAAAGAAAATTAAAAATTTTCTCAACAGGGGCATTGATGCTTACCTTATCGCTTTTAATCTGCTCCATAGTGCACTATTTTCCCCATTTATCAGGTGCTTCGCGCCACTGTGTCAGGTATGGGAGGTCCGACTCTTTGATAAAACTACTTTCTACAGCTTGTTCAAGCAAGGCGTAATAATTGGATAAGGTAAAGAGTTTGCATTTTGCTTTTTCAAAATTCTCTTCTGCTTCGGGAAAGCCATAAGTAAAAATGGCCACCATTCCTTTTACATCGCAACCCGCCTGCCGGAGGGCTTCTACTGCTTTAAGGCTGCTGACACCGGTGGATATAAGGTCTTCGACCACTACCACCGACTGTCCGTTTTCCACCACGCCTTCAATAAGGTTGGTAAGGCCATGGTCTTTGGGTGCAGAACGCACATACACAAAAGGCAAGCCCAGGTCCTGAGCCACCAGCGCACCATGAGCAATGGCTCCGGTAGCCACACCGGCAATAACATCGGGAGAGCCAAACTCTTCCTGTATCAACGTACTAAACCGCTGCCTGATATACGTTCTGATCTTCGGATAAGAGAGGGTTTTTCTGTTATCGCAATAGATGGGCGACTTCCATCCCGAAGCCCAGGTAAAAGGTTTTTGCAGATTCAGTTTTATTGCTTTAATTTGCAATAAGTATTCTGCCGTTTTCAATGAAACATCATTATTCTTTTTCATGTCACAAAGTTACAAAGTATATATAAACGACAAAGAAATTTTTTTCGGAAATCCGGAAAGTGTTGTAAGCAAATATAATAAAGACAATACAGTATCTGTTTTAGACAAGCCCTCTGCAGATTCCTTACGAATAGCGATAGCAGGTTTTGTTGCCGACCCGCATTTGCAGCAACTGATGATAGTCAGCGAAAATCCTAAAGAGGTTTTCCGGGAGTTTCGGAAAGACTATAAAGAGATAAGGGCTGCCGGCGGCCTCGTGCGCGACAAGGATATGCGCGTGCTGCTGATTTTCCGCAGGGGAAAATGGGATTTGCCCAAGGGAAAAATTGATACTGACGAAAGGAAAAAACATGCCGCCTTGCGTGAAGTTCGCGAGGAAACGGGGCTGGACCAACTTTTTATTCTCAGCAGAATAGCCAAAACCTATCATATTTATACAGAAAAAAACGACCGTATCCTGAAAAAAACATACTGGTACGAAATGGCCGCCATCAATCCGGGTACACTCGTGCCGCAAACCGAAGAAGATATCACAGGCATCCGTTGGTTCGAACCCGACAAGCTGGACGAGGTGCTTTCAAATACCTTTCCCCTGGTAGCCGATTTGTTGAAAGAAAATCTCTCGGCCCAGGCTTAGCTGACAATACAATTATTTGTTCAGGATAAAAAAAAGGACCGGCTTTTAAACCAGTCCTTTAGGCTATGCTAACAGCACATTATAAGTATTTATACAAAGTGCCGCTGTTTCCGTTCCAAATCCAATCGATACGGTACTTGGTCGGGCAGGCACTCCCATTGACATCTACGGGGAGGTTGTTGTCATCAAAACCCGCTGTAAATGTCGCCTGTTTGTTATCGGCAGGAATCTGGTGCACTTTAACGCCGGCACAGGGATCGAAATTGCATGATTCTTTGCGCACCACCGACTGGGTTATTTGAGTGTAAAACAACTCTCCACTACGGTTGGTTCCCCATACTACAAGGTTATTATAACCATCGGCAGAGCCAAATCCGTCAATGGTAACCCAAAGGTTGCCAATAGTGCCGGTATAGGTAATCAGGCGGGCGATGGTCCATGTCCTGGTCGTATTGTCGTTAAAAGTAGCAATCAGCGAGCCTGTTACCCTGTGCACTACGGAGGTGGCCGTTGTCCCCAGGTTGATTATCCTTCCTCCGCTGACATTTGTAAAAATCCTTTTTCCATTCAGCGTAACGGTAAGATTATCGGACACTCTTGTGAAAAGGACATTCAGGTATTTCACGTACACTGTTGCCCCTGCATCAGGCCAATGCGTGTTTACGTGTTTTCTCACTTCAGCCTGTCCCACCCTGTTCCACCGGCCGGAACAATTCAGCCCATTGAAAGTAATGCTGTAAATAATAGTATCACCCACAATTACTGATGAATCCACCGTCACATTGCAGGGGAAGGTATTCGTTGCTTTCTGCCCGCTGCCGGAGAGCACGCTGTTAATATCTTTCATGATTTCATCGTCGGCGGCAGCCACTCTGTTTTCGTCGGAGACAAATTGTTGCAGTGTGGTGGTATCAGGGTCCTTGTCTTTTTTGCAAGAGGTGAATGCTAAGGCCAATACAGCAATTAGCATGGCACATATCCGCGAAATATGTAATGTTTTCATGATTTTTGGTATTAATGATCAGTAGCGTTTCGTTATAAATCAAATAAAATCAATTGGTTATAATTTTGTTCTTTGAAATATTGTAAAGAGGGTTTTGCAAATAGCAGATTTAGAGGCTCTTTATCGAAAATATTAATACTCAA
>JAGNBV010000100.1 GCA_018004645.1 Bacteroidales bacterium | reverse complement strand
CAAAGTAAACGATATCTCCGAAAACCTGCATTATGTCCAGGTCAAAGGCATTATACGCAGTGTGGCTATGGCCGGAACGGGAAGAAGTGCACGCCTGGTAGCCTGCCTGGCCGATGAAACCGGTGAGATGGAACTGGTGTGGTTTAATGGTGTGAAGTGGATGAAGGACAAAGTGGTGGTCGGGCAAAAATTTGTGGTGTTCGGCAAACCTACCTACTTCAACGGCAAACTGAACATTACCCATCCTGAAATTGAACCCCTGACAGAAGAGTTCGCCAGGGAAGAAAAACGGCGGTTTTATCCGGTATATTCTTCCACCGAAAAACTTAAATCCAAAGGCCTAGACAGTAAAGGGATTAGCAAAATAGTGTTAAAGGCACTGGAGGATGCCCGGGGGAGAATTGCTGATAACCTGCCTTATGATATGCTGAATCGATTGAAATTAGTTTCAAGAGAAGAAGCCATCTTTAACATACATTACCCGGCAGATCAACCTGCCATAAACCGGGCTACCGCACGGCTGAAATTCGAAGAATTGTTTTTTATCCAGTTGCGGCTGGTAAAAACAAAATTTTACCGGAACAAAAAAATCCCGGGATTGGTATTTCAAAATGTGGGGAAGTATCTGAACGATTTTTATCATCTTGTGTTGCCTTACGAACTAACCGGCGCTCAAAAAAGAGTTGTCAGGGAAATCAGGAAAGACCTGGGTTCGGGCAAGCAAATGAACCGTTTATTGCAGGGCGATGTGGGCAGCGGCAAGACCGTGGTGGCATTGATGAGTATGCTGATAGCCCTCGACAATGGGTTTCAGGCATGTATCATGGCGCCCACCGAAATTCTTTCGGTCCAGCATTATAACACGATAAAAAACTTTTGCAGCAAACTGGATATCAAAGTCAGCCTGTTGACAGGTTCCACCAAAAGCGCAGAACGAAAAAAGATACTGGAAAGCCTGCTAAACGGAGAAACCAGGATTTTGCTGGGTACCCACGCCCTGATTGAAGAGGTTGTCAGGTTTCAGAATCTGGGCCTGGCGGTGATCGACGAACAGCATCGCTTTGGTGTGGCACAACGAGCCAAACTTTGGGAAAAAAGCGACAGGCCGCCGCACATCCTGGTAATGACCGCCACGCCTATTCCGCGCACGCTGGCCATGACACTATACGGCGACCTCGATGTTTCTGTGATTGATGAGTTGCCTCCCGGAAGAAAGGCGATAAAAACCCTTCATTTCGGGGATTCCAACCGCCTGAAAGTTTTTGCCTTTCTGAAAGAGCAAATAAAACAAGGCCGGCAGGTATATATTGTCTATCCGTTGATACACGAATCGGAAACCCTTGATTTGAAGCACCTGATGGAAGGTTATGATGCCGTGGTGCGTGATTTTCCTTTGCCGGAATATGCAGTGAGCATGGTACACGGCAAGATGAAACCCAAAGAAAAAGAGTATGAGATGGCACGCTTTGTCAAAGGCGAGACACAAATAATGGTAGCCACCACGGTGATAGAAGTCGGTGTGGATGTCCCCAATGCCTCGGTGATGCTAATTGAAAATTCTGAACGTTTTGGCTTGTCGCAGCTTCACCAGTTGCGTGGCAGGGTGGGCAGAGGCGCCGACCAGTCGTTCTGCCTGCTGATGACTTCCGACAAACTTACTAGCGATGCCCGCCAGCGAATAAAGGCGATGCTTGAAACCAGCGATGGCTTCCGTATTGCCGAATTGGACCTGAAACTCAGGGGGCCTGGCAATATCGAAGGCTTGGAGCAAAGCGGCATAACCGATCTGCATATTGCCGACCTGGTGGCGGATGAAAAAATTTTAAAATATGCCCGTAACGAAGCCTTTGCATTGCTGGAGGCAGATCCCGAGCTGGAATCGCCGGCTAATGCGGCGGTGAGGCAATTCATAGTAAGGGAAAACAAACGCAAAGGCTCCTGGGGGATGATAAGCTAAAAAAGGTGGATGTAGTATTGCTTTCGTGCTGAAAAACTGTTTTTGAAAATTATCTATGCCAATAATAATAGACAATCAACCTGATAAAAAAACCCGTCTGGGTGTATGGCAAATCACCGAAACGGTGGAGCAACTGGAGGCATCTGTGTTTTTGTCGGAAAAAGAAAAAGCAGTCCTGGCTACCTTCAAACATGATAAAAGTAAAAAGCACTGGCTGAGTTACCGGGCACTGATACGTCAACTTTGCGGTGATGCCTTTAGCGTACACTATAGCGATTTTGGGAAGCCCTATCTGCATAATGAAGAACAAAGTCAGCATATCTCAATTACTCATTCCGGAGATTTTTCGGCGGTCATAATAAATCCGGATACTTCGGTAGGTATCGATATAGAGGAGGTGAGCAGGCGGATTGAAAGAGTGGCCCCCAGATTTCTTTCGGAAAAAGAACTGGTCTTTATTGACCGGAATAATTTTCTTGAACACCTTACCATCTGCTGGACGGCCAAAGAGGCGCTGTTTAAGATCAGCGGCAATGATTATTATGATTTCAGGGAGCAGATAAATTTGTTGCCTTTTGGCTTTTCCCGCAAAGGTGTGCTCAGGGCCGTACTTAATGGAGAATCAGGCATGATGGAGTTGCAGGTATATTTCGAAAAAATTGAAGAATATTATTTGTCTTTTGTGGTGGCCTGAGCCAATGCCGTCTGCAATTTTCCAGCGCGCAACCTTCCCGCTTGCCGAAAAGTGATGCTGTTGAATTATTTTGTAATTTCGTCTTATGAAAGTTTATGATCAAATAATGCAGAAAGTTGCCGGAGGACAAAAGCAGCTCAGCATACTTATTGATCCCGACAACATGCCGCAGGCACAGGTGAAAAATATAGCTGAAGCCGCTGCTGATGCGGGTATTGACTATTTTTTTATCGGCGGAAGCCTGATAACCAACGATAATCTGGATAAATCCATCGAAACGCTGAAAAGGTTTTCGTCAATACCTGTGGTGATATTTCCCGGAAATACGATGCAAATAAACTCCCGTGCCGATGCGTTGCTTTTTCTTTCGCTTATCTCGGGGCGCAACGCCGAGATGCTTATCGGGAAACATGTCATTGCGGCGCCGTATATCCGTAACGCCAAACTTGAAGTCATATCCACCGGATATATGCTGATTGAAAGCGGAAAACCCACCTCGGTGGCTTATATGAGCAACTCGTTGCCCATACCGCGCGACAAAGACGACATCGCCGTGTGTACGGCCATGGCCGGTGAAATGCTTGGACTAAAAATGATATACATGGATGCGGGAAGCGGCGCTAAGGAAACGATAAGCCCTGCCATGATTGAAAAGGTAAAAAAGAATATTGCTGTACCGTTAATTGCTGGGGGAGGCATCAATTCTGCCGAAAAGGCAAAGTCAGTTTTTAACTCCGGAGCCGATATGATAGTGGTAGGTAATGCGGTGGAAAAAAATCTTACGCTAATACGGCAGCTGGCTGATGCACGGTAATTTTAATATACTTTTGTTTTAATAAAGACGGCAAACATGAAAAAATTTCTGTCGAAAATCCTTAGTTATTTTTTGTTTTTTCATTTGCTGTTGCTGTCGTTGCTGCCGTTTTGGATATTGTACCGGTTGTCGGATATATTGGCTTTTTTGTTGTTTTACGTCATCAGATACCGGCGGAAGGTGGTTTTTAAAAATCTCGAAGGGAGTCTGCCGGAAAAATATAAAACCAGGACAGTGGCCTGGCAGTTTTATCGTTTTTTGGCTGATGTTTTTCTGGAATCTGTTAAGTGTTTTACCATAAGAAAAAAGAATCTTCTCAGGCGGATTCAATGCGATAATCCTGAGATAATGGAGCACTATGCACGTGAACACCGGAGTGTGATTTTTATGTCGGCACACTATTGCAATTGGGAATACCTGATTTATTCGCTTAATCTTCTTTTCCCGCATTGGGCCATTGGTGTGGGGAAGCCCCTGTCGAATGAAGTGATGAATAAGCTCACCAACGGGCGGCGCAGCCGCTTTGGTATGAAAATTATCAATGCCAAAAACATTAAAGAGGAGTTTTATAAAGACAGGAACGAACTTACCGCAAGTCTTTTTCTTTCGGACCAATATCCCGGCGGCTCGCACAAGGGTGTGCACGCTTTGTTTTTGAACAGGGAAACGGATTTTTTATACGGGGCCGAGAAATATGCCGTAGATTATGATTTTCCTGTTGTTTATGCCGATTTTAAGCGTACCCGGCGGGGGTATTACACCATTCATCTGATAAAAATCACCGATACGCCCCGTCAATGCGAATACGGCTATATTATGAGAACTTATATCGACCTGCTCGAAAAAACCATTCTTCGTGACCCTGCCTGGTGGCTGTGGTCGCATAAACGATGGAAACAAATACAGGGATTTTACTGACAAAGATTGTCAGTTCATTTCCGGTACTGATTTTTTAATATCTTTAATGTTTAGCTGGAGAGAAGTCTTGCCGTTCCATTCGTTTTCTTCGATATGGTAGCAGATATCAAATCGGTTGCCTTGGTTGATATACTCAAAGAAATCGGCTAACTGAAAGGCTATGGCCGGATAAGGGGGCAGCGATATTTCGGGATACGTGATGGAAAGTTTTAAATGATGTTTTTCGTTTTTTCCCACCAGGCGAGCGAACCCAAGGTCAACCACGCCGTTGGTTTTAAATACGGGTGCCATATTTCCCGGGCCAAAAGGAGAGAACTGTTTTATTACCTTATAGAAATTAGGATTTATTTGGCGCAGGTCCAGTTCCGAATCAATTTCCACTTCAGGTACCTGCATATCTTCGGTGATGGTAGAACTGACGATTTCTTCAAAGCGTTTGCGGAATATATCCAGGTTTTCGGGTTTTATTGTGAGGCCTGCGGCATATTTGTGGCCGCCGAAATGCTCCAGAAGGTCGCTGCAGGCATCGATGGCGTCGTAAATATCGAAATCTTTTACCGAACGTGCAGAGCCGCATATGAAGTCGTTCGAATTGGTAAACACTATGGTCGGCCGGTAGTAAACTTCCGTTAGCCGGGAGGCCACAATGCCGATCACTCCTTTGTGCCAGTCGGGGTTGTACACAATGGTAGATTTGCTGTTCAGCAACTCCTGACTGTTCTTGATCATCTCAATGGCTTCGGAAGTGGTTTGGGTGTCGCGTGTACGCCGTTCTGTATTATAAGAGTCGATCTGAATGCCTATCTCCAGCGCATCCGCCATGTTGTCGGCAATGAGCAGCTGGACCGAGTTACGGCCGCTTTCGATGCGACCGGCGGCATTGATACGTGGCCCGACCAAAAAAACCAGGTCGTTGATATTGAGTTGACGGGAAAAGATTTGTGTTTCTCCGTCGTGGGAGGTGGCTTTTACCCGTTTCATTCCGCTGCTTTGCAACACCGCTTCAATGCCGGGACGGGGGTTTGAGTTGATGAGTTTCAGTCCGTGGAAAGCCAGCACACGGTTTTCGCCGGTGATGGGCACAATGTCAGAAGCGATGCTGACGGTTACCAGGTCGAGGTATTTGTATAGTACTTCTTCGTCAATGTTTCTGTTTTTGGCAAAAGCCTGAATCAGTTTGTAGCCTATGCCGCAGCCTGAGAGTTCTTCATAAGGATAAGAACAGTCGGGACGCTTGGGGTCAAGCACAGCTGCCGCACGCGGAATTTCGCTGCCGGGCCTGTGATGGTCGCAGATAATAAAATCAACGCCTTTTTCGGTAGCGTAATCAATTTTTTCCACGGCTTTGATACCGCAATCGAGGGCAATAATCAGGCTGATGCCTTTTTCTGCGGCATAATCAATACCCTGGTACGAAATGCCATAACCTTCGGTATAGCGGTCGGGGATATAAAAGTCGATGTCGGGGTAATAATTTTTCAGAAACGAATAAACCAGGGCTACAGCGGAAGTGCCATCCACATCGTAATCGCCGTAAATAAGCATCGGCTCTTTTTTTTCAATGGCCTTCTCGATGCGGGCAATGGCCTTGTCCATATCTTTCATCAGGAAAGGATCGTGCAAATGGCTGAGCTCTGGCCTGAAAAAGTTTCTGGCGGCCTCAAAGGTGGTAATGCCTCGCTGGTAAAGTAAATTGGCAATAGGAAAAGAAACATTCAACTCTTTGGCCAGTTGTTGAATTAATTCCATACTTCCCAATTGTTTTAATACCCAGCGCTTTTCCATCCTGTTGCCCTATTAAGGAATGCAAAGGTACTAATTATAAGCGTTGCATTTTTATTAATGACAAGATTTTTATTTATTCAAACCTCAAAAAATTTATGTTTTTTATGTAAATTTGTTATGTGTTGTAAAAAACAGAAATTATGAAATCAAAGAAGGTAGTAAAAATTGTTTTTAAGGCGCTGGGTATAGTTGTTGCCCTGCTAATAGTGTTGGCCATCCTGCTCCCGATCATATTCAAAAAACAAATTGTCGAGGCAGTCAAGACGGAGATAAATAAAAGCGTTAATGCAAAAGTTGATTTTGCCGATTATCATCTTTCGTTATTCCGGAATTTTCCTGATTTTACCTTAGGCCTCGACAAGCTTACTGTTGCAGGAATTGATGTGTTTGAAGGCGATACCCTGGCTGATGTTGATAAACTACGGGTTTCAGTGGATTTGTTCAGCGTAATCAAAGGCGATCAGTACGAAATCAACTCCATAATGCTGGATGGCCCCAGAGTAAACCTGATAGTACGGAAAGACGGAAAGGCGAACTGGGATATCATGAAACCTGCTGCCGACACCACCGCGGCTGCGCCGGAAGAGCCTTCTACTTTCAGGCTGGCCATAGACAAGTTAACCATCAACAACGGGACACTTACTTATGATGATGAGGAAGCCAATATGCATGCGAAAGCTATCAGCCTGAACCATACGCTCAAAGGAGACCTGACGGCCGATTTTACCTCTCTGGAAACTAAAACTACTATTGATACCCTCACTTTTACTTATGGGGGAATTTCCTACCTGAAAAAAGCCAATATAGAACTGAAAGCCGATCTTGATGCCGACCTGAAAAACACAAAATTTACTTTTAAGGAAAACGAATTACGACTTAATAATTTGTTTCTTGGTTTCGACGGATGGGTGGCCATGCCTGGTGAAAATATTGATATGGACATAAAATTCAATACCAGGAAAACCGATTTCAGTAATATACTTTCGCTTATTCCTGCTGTGTATATGAAAGATTTTGACAAAATAGAAACCAAAGGCAGCCTGGCCCTGGATGGTTTTGCCAAAGGCACCTACAACGAAAAATCAATACCTGCTTTTGCCCTCAATCTGCTTGTTGAAAATGCTATGTTCAAATATCCCGATTTGCCAAAATCTGTTACCAACATCAACTTTGATGTGAAAGCGGAAAACAAGAATGGCAGACCCGACAATACGGTTATTGATGTGAAAAAACTTCATTTTGAAATGGGAAAAAATGTTGCAGACCTGGTTCTGCGCGTTACAACACCTGTTTCGGACCCCAATATCAACGGAAAAGTAAAAGCCACGGTCAACCTGGCCGAGGTAAAAGATTTTTACCCGCTTGAAGAAGGCGACGAGTTGAACGGAAAGCTAAATGCCGACGTTAGCCTTAAGGGAAAGCTGTCTTCTATAGAAAAAGAGAAATATGAGGAATTTCAGGCCAAAGGAGAACTGTCCATCACCGGGATGAAATATAAAGGGAAAGATATTAAACAGCCCGTCCTGATTAACAACCTGAAGTTGTTGTTTTCTCCTCAGTTTATCGATATGCCTGTCTGCGACCTGAAAATTGGCCGTTCGGACCTCAACGCCAGAGGTCGCATCGACAATTTGCTTTCTTATATCTTTAAAGATGAATTGCTGAGAGGAAATTTTGAAAGTAAATCGAGGCTGTTGGATATCAATGAGTTTATGTCGGAAGAAACCTCGCCTGCAGCGGAAAATGGAGCCGGAGAAAGTTCTCTGTCGGTGATTGAAGTTCCTGCCAATATTGATTTTTCATTGCAGTCTTCTTTTGGCCGGGTGCTGTATGATAAAATGGATATGAACAATGTGAATGGGAAAATTAAAGTGGCTAACAGGAAACTTACTCTTGAAAACCTGGCGATGAACGTGCTTGATGGTACGCTGGACGTCAATGGATATTACAGCACACAAAAGCCCGATCCCGAGATAAATCTCAACCTTGACGCGAGTCAGCTCAACATTCCGAAGACTTTTAAAACTTTCGTTACCGTTCAGAAACTGGCTCCCATAGCCGAAAAATGTATGGGAAAAGTTTCGGCGAAAATCAATGCGACCTCTTTGCTGGATAAGACCATGACGCCAATGTATAACACGCTGGATGGCTACGGCCAACTAAAACTTAATAATGTTGAGATCAGAGGTTTTGAACCGATAAATAAAATTGCTGAAGCATTGAAAATTGATAAGTTCAGACGTATCGGTATCGACAATACGGCTATAGATATCACTATTGATAAGGGCAAAGTGTATTTCAAACCTCATTCTTTTACGTATGAAAAAATTAAAATGACTTTCAGCGGATGGAATGCTTTAGACCAAACCATTGGCTATGATGTGGTACTTGAAATTCCACGGGAATTGTTTGGCGGCGCTGCCAATGGCGTTCTGAATAACCTGGTGAGCAAGGCAAACAGCAAGGGTCTCAACATACAACCAGGGAATACTATAATCGTGGCGGCAAAAATTGGAGGCACTTATACAAAACCTACCATTACCACTGATATCAAAAAAAATGTAAACGATGCCGTGGATGACCTGAAAAACCAGGTGAAAGAAACCGTGCAGGACAAGGTGGAGGAAGTTGTCGGCAATGTCAAAGCAGAAGTGAGTGCGCAGGCTCAAAAAATACTGGATGAGGCCCGGAAACAAGCCCAGCTGTTGCGCGAGGAAGCTAAACGCGCCGGCGACAAGCTGATCAGCGAGGCCGAAAAACAGGGTCAGGCGCTGGTGGATAAAGCCACGAATCCTATTACCAAAGCCGCCGCCCGGGAATCGTCGAAACAACTGGTTAAAACAGCTAAGGATAAGGCAGCGCAATTAAATCAGGAAGCAGAAACCAAGGCGAACAAGATATTGGCTGACGCACAGAAAGAGGCGGATAAGCTGAAGGGACAATGATGTTAAATTCAGAATATTGAGTTTTTTATCATGGTTATGAGGAAAATCTTTATTACGATTGGCTGCATGGTTTTGTCGGTATTTTTGTTTGCACAAAAAAGTGATACAATAGCAAGAAAGAACTTACCGAAGCACTACATTGGTATCAATCCGCTTAATGTTTCCTTGTTTCAACAGGCCGGTATTACTTATGAGTATAAACCGGGGAGGTTTAGTTTTGGCTTGTCGGCAGGTTATATTTATCCAAACAAACTAAATTTTAGCCGGTTATTTATGATTGGTACTAACCGCAATGGCGCCTACGAGTATTACTCTGGGTGTTTTTTTCTTCCTCAGATAAACTTTTATTTGAACAAACCCAGAGATTTTAATAACGGAACTTTTTATTATCTTTCCTTGAAAGGAGTCTATAAATTTTTTACTTGTGATTCGAATAAATATTATGTGTGGGACCATGAACACGACTGGTACAATCCCGATATCAAGTTTGTTTACCGGAAACAAATTGATAAGGTGCATGCGTCCGGTGCATTTCTTGTATTTGGTATCAAAGAGATTGAGAAGCATTTCTTTATAGATATTAATTTGGGGCTTGGTTTTATTGGACGAAATTCAAGATCCCAGGTATTTGGTAGAGGAACAAATGTAGATGACTGGGTAATTAACAATACTGGTCAAGGTTTAAATTATACAGAAAAATATAGTCAGATGAAAATTGCGGTTCATTTTAGTGCAGTTATTGGTGG
>JAGNBV010000099.1 GCA_018004645.1 Bacteroidales bacterium | reverse complement strand
AGAAGTACGTAAAGTGAAAATAAACCAAAACTGGGTAACTGCAGAGATAAGCAGTAAAACTCAAAAACTGCTGGAAAAACTACAAATAAATCCTATTACGTAAAAAATGGCGGAGTTATGGCTTAATCAGGAAAACTTTGTGTATTTCTGTGTGTCCTGTATAAGACAAAAATGCACTGACTTGTATATCAGTGCATTAATTTTGATTTCAGTGACTCCGGAGGGACTCGAACCCCCAACCGACAGAACCGGAATCTGCTATTCTATCCAATTGAACTACGGAGCCAATTGTTCGCAAAATTAATAAATATCATTGAATTTTCTGCACGATTATTTATTTACTATGATTTTAATCTGAAATAATGTATATTTGCTTTATAAAAAATACGGATATGATCACAAAAGCACAAATAGAAAATTTCTACAAACAGGGCCCCATCGCCATTGTTGGCGTTTCGAGAAATAAAAGAAAATTCGGACGATCGGTGTATGACGAACTCAAAAAAAAAGGTTATAGCGTGGTGCCGGTCAATCCGAATGCTGATGACATAGCAGGGGAGAAGTGCTACAAAAATATTGATGCTTTACCGCAGGAAATAAAAGCTGCCGTCTTACTTACACCCAAGCCAAAAACACTGGAAACTATGCAGCAGTGCGTCGCAAAAGGAATCACACATGTATGGATACAGCAGGGGGCGCATACGAAAGAGGCGCTGGAATTTGCCCAAAATAACAATAAGGTAAACCTCATTCACAGTAAGTGTATCATGATGTTCTCTGAACCCGATGGCATGCATAAGTTTCACCGCGGTATCATGAAATTTTTCGGGCGGTTGCCGAAATAGACCAGCTTGTTTATGGACAGACCCTATTCTTCACTACGGCTGTATTACCTCAGCGGGACAGGTAACGCACTGTCTGCTGTGCGCTGGATGGCCGAAAAAGCCACACAACAGGGCCTGCAGGCAGAGCTGCATCCCATCGACAGGCAGAAGACTGTTTGCAAACCTGAGTCTCCGGAAAAAATGCTGATAGGGTTTTGTTACCCTACCCACGGCTTTGGCACTCCCTGGCTGATGCTGAAATTTTTCTGGAGGTTCCCGAAAATTAAAAATGCCGATGTGTTCCTGAGCAGTACCAGAGCCGGTTCCAAACTGAGTAAAATCTTTTTGCCCGGAGTCAACGGCATAGCCATGTGGCTACCCTTTTTGTTGTTGATACTCAAAGGGTACAGGGTCAAAGGCATGCTACCTGTCGATCTGCCCTCCAATTGGATATTGCTGCACCCTGGCTATCGAAAAAAAGTCATTGACTCTATGTTCCGCAGATGTGAAGGTATTGTCAAGCGCTTTACTGGCAAACTCATATCCGGAGGCAGTTTTTATCATTATTGGGTGTTTGTCTTTTTGCCCCTCGATGTGGCACTAATACCAATAACTTTTGCTTATATGGTGTTCGGTCGTTTTTTTCTGGCCAAGCTGTTTATTGCCACAGACAAGTGCAATGCCTGCGGTCTGTGTTACGAAAAATGTCCCGCACACGCCATCCGGATGTATGGTGGAAAGCCATATTGGACTCTGCATTGCGAGAGTTGCATGCGGTGTATCAACCTGTGTCCCGAAATAGCCATTCAGGTGTCGCACCTGCTGCTGGCCATGATTATTATTGTGGTTATGGCACTGCCGATCTATGATATTATCTTCCGTTTTTTCGGTGCGATGTCAGCTCCGGCCTACGAATTTACCGAAACCATTGTCAGATGGGGCCTCACACTCATTATTTTTGTTGCTGTTTACGGGATGGTGTTTCTGTTGCTGAAATTCAGGATATTCAGTCTGCTGTTCGAATATACCTCGCTGACACGCTACTGGCGCAAATATACCGCACCGGGCATCAAAGCCGCTGACTTTAAAATTATGAAACCTCCTGCCGGAGAAAAAAATAATTAGCCTGCTAAAACTTTTTTTTCCACCCTGCGTGCAATAAATATGCTCATTTCGTAAAGGAAATACAGCGGCAGTGCAACCACCATCATGGTAAAAGCATCGGTGGAAGGAGTGATGATGGCGGCGAGGATCAACACAGCGATAACAGAATATTTCCGGTTTTTTCTTAAAAAATAAACACTGACAAAGCCTGTTTTTGTCAGGAAAAACACCAGGGTCGGCAGCTCAAACACCAATCCTAAAGACAATGGAATGACGGCTACCGTAGAAATGTAGGAGTGGATGGTGATCTGATTGGTGATGTACGGGCTTAACACGTAATTACCGAGAAACTGAACGCTTAATGGCAGGATGAGGAAATAGCCGAATAAAAGGCCTCCTACGAACAGAAAAAAGATATAAAAAACAGCCCTGGTTGCGTAAGTTTTTTCTTTTGGGCTCAGGGCCGGTTTGACAAATATCCAAAGCTGCGACAAAATAAAAGGAAAAGCAATAATAAAACCTGCAATCAGCGAGATGATGATATGCCACCTGAATTGCCCGGCTATGCTCAGGTTGATGAGTGAAAAGCTGACATTGCCGGCACAGAGTGTATCGGTGTGCAGCAGGGCGCCGAGTTTGCATAGTAGGCGATAGGTAATGAATTCAGCGTTTTTGGGTGGCAAAATCACTGAATTAAAAATATAATCTTTAAAAAAAAATGCGCCGGTGGCAAGAATAAACACTGAAAGTATCGACCGTATAAGGATTTTACGAAGCGCCTCGGCATGTTCCCAGAAAGAAGTGTCTTCGTGCTTACCGGCAAGATGGCTCAACAAAAATTTAAACATGCCGCAGGATATTATCCGGAAGATTTTTCGGATGAAGATTCTTCTTTTGCTGAGGTGTCGCTTTTGGTTGACAGATCGTTAAGCTCGTCCATCACTTCGCTTTTTCCTTTTTTAAATTCGCCGACTCCGCGGCCAAGGCCACGCATCAACTCGGGAATTTTTTTTCCGCCAAAAAGTACCAGGATGATGATGGCAATGATAATAATTTCCTGCCCCCCGATAATGCCTAACAATATTGAATATAAAGTCATGATTCTGATGATTGGTATCACAAATTTACTTATTTTTCGTCATTTAGCCAAAATTGTTGATAACCAAAAAAAATTATTTAGAATTATTTTACATAAGAAAAAAATGAGTAATTTTGTACCAAAATATTTAACATGAAAACAAAAATTATAATTCTGATTTTATTGCTTATCGGTAATTACACGGTAATTGCCCAAAAAGGCGGCATCAAAGGCAAAATATATGATGCGGTGAACAACTCGCCGCTGCCTTTTGTGAATGTGATAATACAAGGCACTACAACAGGAGCAGCCACTGATATTGACGGCAACTATGAGATACCGCGTTTGCAACCGGGGACCTATACCATTGTGGCTACTTTTGTAGGGTACAAGAACAAAACCATTTATGAGGTAGAGGTAACCTCATTGAAGCCTACGGTGGTAGATATTGCCATGGAACAAACCGTTGAGAATTTAAAAGAGGTGGAGGTTAAGGCTTCGCCTTTTGTCAAAAAAGAAGAGAGTCCGATTTCCATGAGGACCATCAGCGCCAACGAGCTGTCGAGATATCCCGGTGGTAACCGAGACATATCCAAGGTGATACAGTCGTTTCCAGGCGTGGCTGCCACAGTGGCGTACCGCAACGATATCATCATCAGGGGAGGGGCGCCCAATGAAAACCGTTTTTATATTGATGGCATCGAGGTGCCCAACATCAACCATTTTGCTACACAAGGCTCTTCGGGAGGCCCGGCAGGCATGATAAATACGGATTTTATCAGGGAAGTGGAATTTTATTCCAGCGCCTTTCCCGGCAGACAGGGGCAATGTGATGAGTTCAATCATGGAATTTAGTTTAAAGGACGGCAATAAGGATAAGGTAGGAGGAAAGTTCACCATTGGAGCCAGCGATGTTGGCTTATCACTGGAAGGGCCCCTGCATAAAAATGCTACGTTTATAGTATCGGCCAGGCAGTCGTACCTCAAGCTGCTTTTCAATTTGTTGAAACTGCCGTTCCTACCCACCTATAATGATTTTCAGTTCAAATACAAGTGGAAACCTGATACCAAAAACGAACTCACTGTGCTTGGCCTGGGCGCCATAGACAGGTTTAAGCTCAATACAAAACTGCAGGAAACAGGCACCGACCAGCAAAAATACCTGCTGAGGTATCTTCCTGTAAGCAACCAGTGGAACTATATGCTGGGCGCTAAGTATATCCATTATTTCAAAGAAAGTTACCTTACTACCGTCATCAGCCGGAATTTTTTAAACAACCGTTCTTCAAAATATCAAAACAACGAAGAAGTTCCCGAAAACCTCCTGCAGGATTACCAGTCGCAGGAAATTGAGAATAAATTAAGGATAGAGCATACTGCCAGGCTTTCCAAAGCTATCAAGCTGAATTATGGTCTGAATGTGGAGTATGACAAGTACAACAACGCTACCTTCAATCGCATTGCCACACCCTTTGGCCCCGACACCATTGACTTTGAATCGGAATTTGATATGTGGCGCTATGGAGCATTCGGGCAAGCCAGTTTTTTGCTTTTCAGAGACCACTTTGGCTTGTCGCTTGGGCTGCGAATTGATGGAAATGATTATAATGAATCTATGAGAAATCCTTTGCGGCAAATATCTCCCAGGGTATCGTTTACGGTTCATCTTACCGATAAGTTGACTTTGGTTACCAATGCAGGGTGGTATTATCAGCTACCCCCTTATACTGTTTTGGGATACCGTAACAAGAATAACGAACTCGTCAACCAAAAAAATAAAGTTTCCTATATTAATGTTTACCATTTGGTTGCAGGGCTGGAATATATTACCAAGTTTAACATGAAGCTGAATGCCGAAGGTTTTTATAAGGTATACATCAAGTACCCGTTCCTGGTACGCGACTCTATCTCATTGGCCAACCTGGGTGGTGATTTTGGCGTGATCGGTAACGAAGAGGTGGTTTCCACTTCCAAAGGTCGCAGCATGGGCATAGAGGTAATGGCGCAGCAGAAGCTCTACAAAGGTTTTTATGGTATTGTTACGTACACTTTCGTGAAGAGCGAATTTATGGATAAAAACAATAAGTATGTTTCTTCATCATGGGATAATGAGCATATTGTCAATATCACAGTCGGCAAATCGTTCAAGCACTATTGGGATGTCGGTATCAAATGGCGTTTTTCGAAAGGCTCGCCCTATACACCTTACGACTTTGAATCAACACGCACCATTGCCAACTGGAACGTGCGCTACATGGGAATTTTTGATTATAACCAGTTGAACTCATTACGAGCCAAGCCATTCCATAGCCTTGATATCCGTGTTGACAAGAAGTTTTTCTGGAAATTCCTGACGCTAAACCTTTATGTGGACATACAGAATGTCTATAATTTTAAGAGTGACCAGGCTCCGATTATTGACCTTGTACGTGATGAAAACGGCGACCCGCTTATCGATCCTGTTGACCCATCAAAATACCAGGCAAAATATATAGAAAACCCTGCCGGTAATATATTGCCCACACTGGGATTGATCATTGAATTTTAAAAGGGAGACGGGTTGCGTGTGGAGTGATATTTATTGAACATAGATGTTCGTGGCGCCACAGTAGGTAAGGTCAGCTGTTAAGGTCATTTCCTGTCCGCCGGTGCCGTCATCAATAGTTACCATGGCTTCAGTGGGGGAGACGTTTCCGGGGTCGTTGATATAGAGTAAAATGTAATTATAGCCTTCGTTATCCATCTTAAGGCTGAGTTCTTTTTTATTGCCGGCTCCGCCCAGGGTGAACTCTGATAGAACAACCTTATTATTAACTACCAGGGTAACAATGTCGGTATCGGTGGCATTTTTTGACCAGATATTCAGGATTATTTTTTTGTCGGAAACATATACTGTGCTTTCCTCCATAACCGGTCGGCCTTCATATGATTCCGGCATATTGGGCTCCATTACCATTTTTTCACACGAAGCTGAGAGAAAAACAGATGCTATAACCAAAATCAAAACAAAGTTGATGTTTTTCATTTATATCAATTTAGTTATCAACCAGGTTCATTTGACAAAAATAGCAAAGTAAAGATTTCTGTAACCAGGTTTTGGTTAAAGTTTTCAACATGCCACCCGGGCATCATTAACAGCCGGCAATAGCGTAATTGGGGTAATGCATGATTGTTCCGGCGAATATTAGCAGTTTCTAGCAATTATACCGGGATAAGCATAAGATTGTTGAATCTAAGCATGAAATTTATTAAATTTACGTATATTTGAAGTAGGCAATCTTTTTTGAAAAAATACTGACATAATTGCAGTCGGAAAGTAGCAGTACAATTTTTGTAATAGAACAGTATATTTGAATTTTATGACAACCCGCGAAATAATCAAATCACACCGAAAAATCTGTGATCATGCTACGTCATCAAGAATCTATGACGCTTTATCCGGTTTGGAAGAACTGCTTAAGGGCGTTACTATAGATGCTTTTCATGCCGAATATGAAAACATCAGCACCAATTACCAAAACTTGTTGTTATATACCATGAAGGGGGTAAATGATCCCCAGCGTGCGCAGGTGTTAAGTTCGCTGATTATTTCGGTGGTGGAACTTGCAGACAGGATACAGGAATATTTTCTTGAAGCCAACAACATGCAACTGTCGCAGAACAAAAAAAATTCTTATAATAAATTAGGCCTTGTGCAGTCGAAACTCAACGAAGCACTGGAAAGCCGCAAACATAGCGAGAATCTTGCCGATTTGCTTAGCGATACCCGGATAGTATTTGATGACGATGATGCCGAAAAAAAGCACCAGGCCTTTATCAACGACCTTTTCGACTATGTCATGTACATCGACCGGCTGAGCGACTCGGATATAGTGTTCATAAAAAACATTTTCGATTCTGAATTTTTCAGGTGGTACGACAAATGTTTGTTGGTTACGGCGGTTACCATGAGCATGATCAGATTTTTTGACACTTCGAAAATGGAACTCTTGTTTGATTTCTATTACAGCGGCTTGCATGAGGTAAAACAAAGAGCCCTGGTGGGCATATTGTTATGTTTTTATATTTTCGACGACCGCATTACCTTTTATAAAGCCCTCAATAACCGTATAACCAGGATTTATGCGGAGAGCGAAATTTCGGAAGCCGATGTCTTGTTCATTATCAAGCAATTTTCAAAAGCCAAGGACACTGAAAGGATAACCCGCAGGATGCACGAGGAGATTATCCCTGACATACAGAAACTCACCCCTCGGATAGAGGATAAGCTCGACCTGAAAAATATTTTATCCGACGACCCTGCCACCGATAAAAATCCCGACTGGCAGTCGTTTCTGGAAGATGACCCCGACCTTTTCAATAAAATAGAAGAACTGTCGAAGATGCAGCTCGAAGGCAACGATGTCTTTATGAGCACCTTTTCGTTATTGAAACATTTTGATTTTTTCAATACCATGTCAAATTGGTTTCTTCCTTTTTACCAGGAACAACTAGAGGTGAAAAAAATACTTGCCGACGAAGACGCTGAAACTACAAAAGGATTCACCGGCCTGCTGGAACGTTCAACATATATGTGCAATTCCGACAAGTACTCTTTTATGTTTAACCTGAAAATGATGCCTTCGCAGCAAAAATCCATGTTGTTGACTCTTTTTAATGCGGAGCTGGAGGGAATGAACGAACTGGCCAGCGAAGACGAGATGTTGAACTCTGCCATCAAAAACAATACGGTTTATACGCAGTATATCCAGGACCTGTACCGCTTTTTCAAGTTGCATCCCACACGGAATAATTTTGATGACATCTTTGAGCTGAAGATGGATTTTCATAATAAAGGTTTTATCAATTCCATTTTTCGTGACCTGAATCTCAAGCAAAAAATTGCCGAATATTATTTTTCTACCGATCATTATCCAGAAGCCTTGGATGTATTTCTGAACCTGATGAATCAGACCACCCCCGGTATGGACTTACTGCAAAAAACAGGATACTGCTATCAGCGCCTGGGCGATAATGCAAAAGCACTGGAATATTACCTGAAAGCCGAACTTTTTGATTCTTCAAACAGCTGGCTGCTAAAAAAAATAGCGCTGTGTTACGGCAATATCAAAGATTTTAAAAAGTCGCTGGAATATTATCTGGAACTTGAAAGGATGGAACCCGATAATATGAATATTGTGATGAATGCGGCCAACTGTTATCTGAACCTGAAAGATTACAAAAAGGCGTTGCATTACTATTACAAGGTTGAATTTAATTTCAATGAAAACCTCAGGATATGCAGGCCTATTGCCTGGTGTTTGTTTGTGTTAGGAGATTTTGTAAAATCCGAAGAATATTTTCTGAAACTCATCAGCAGTGGCAAGGCCAACAAGTACGACTACATGAATTTCGGCCACGTGAAATGGGTGAGCGGCAATCGTGAAGAAGCGGCAGAACTGTATTATAAGAGCATTAACGAGCCGGATAATGATTTTGACAGTTTTTTTAAGGGCTTTAAGGACGATGAAACCCTGTTGCTCAAATACGGCATTCAGGCCGATGAGATACAACTGTTGCTCGATTACCTTTTGTTTTTATTAAAGAACGGTTTGTAGATTTTTATTATATTTACCCAAAAAAATTTAGATTATGTTTAAAGTTAATGAGTATTTTAATGGAAAAGTGACCTCCCTGGGTTTTCAGGCTGGCGAAGGAAAAGCAACTATTGGCGTGTTGGCTCCCGGCGAATATGAATTTGGAACTTCTACTGTAGAATATATGACCGTGATTTATGGAAAGATGGATGTACTATTGCCCGGCGAAACCAGTTGGAAAACATATAATGAATTCGAAACCTTCATGGTCCCGAAAGATGCCAAATTTAAAATGAAAACAGGCAGCGATACTGCCTATCGCTGCCTTTACAAGTAAAAAAATTATTGCTGATTATTCTAATTCGCAGGTGTAATCAGCTGCGGTTAATCTGCCGTCGAATTGCTGGTTTTCACAATTGGCCTGGGCTGTAGTTTTATTGCTCATTTCATATATGAAATTCTCGTTCATTGCCGGATTAATGGCTGAGGTACATTTACAAACTCTGTCTTTCAGGCAGGAAGTGGTTAAAAAGGATATTGCAAGTACACTGACAATTACTAATGCTGTTCTTTTCATGGTATGGTTTTTTAATAATTAATGCACAAATGTAGTAAAAAATCTATTAAATTTTAAAATAAATCTTTTTCTATAACTATCCACCATTTTTTAAAGCGCAGGGCTACTTCTTACGTCATCTTTCGGTAATCAGCGTTCGATATTGCAAAGGAAATGATCGATGTACGAATTTCGATTACCGAATTCCGATTTTTGATTGTCTGATTACATGATTCCCTTTGTTTGCCTGAAGGGTGAACACTTCGCATGAATTTTTCAGGTTAGAGAGGCTCTTTCAATTTTATTAGAGGCGCATTTAAAGAACAACGAAATTGAGTTGAGTTTTGAGGCTAAGTGCGTATTTTGTATATCCCCTATGGGGAATTATTGTCATAGGTGATAGTGTTACAATACTTTAACCGCTACGCGGTAAATAATAAGATGCCTTTATATCTCCCTTTATTAATCATGCCTGTAGGGCATGCAGTATTGTAAAAAAAAACTTAGCTGTTTTGCGTACTTACCCCGTAGGGGTTATACTCCTACTGACAACACTTCATCCCTTTAGATCATTAATGGATCCCTTAAATCATCATTCGTTAATCGGCGTTCGATATTAAAAGGAAATGATTGAAGTACGAATTTCGATTATCGATTATCGATTTTTGAAGTGATGCGCTACTTCTTAAATAGTTGCTCCTTATGAACTTATTTTTCAAGGATTGGGTAACAAAAAAAAGTTTGAAAAAATAAACGAAAAATTAGACACAAAAAATCTTCTTTGAGTTTTTGCATCATTTTCTTCAAATTCCATGCA
>JAGNBV010000098.1 GCA_018004645.1 Bacteroidales bacterium | reverse complement strand
TTTCGGGATCGAGGCCACTGGCAAGGTATTCTACCAGCACATTGCGGACATTGCCGTGAAGGTCAGCAGGAGTGGGATGTGTGGTAAGCGAATGGTAATCGGCAATAAAAAAGTAGCAGTTATTTTCTTCCTGCATTTTTACAAAGTTCTGTAAAGCGCCCAGGTAATTACCCAGGTGAAGGTTTCCGGTAGGCCTGATGCCGCTAACAACAATTTCCATAATGTTTTAATAAGGTGAAACACTGCAAAGTTACACAGCTTTGTGAATTTTTCCAGAAAACTTGTTGCCTAAAAACAAAAAAGCTCCCTTCCGGAAGCTTTTTATTATGGTTAATTTAAGAATTATTAATATTCGTCTTCGTGAAAGAAAAAATCTTCCTTGGTTGGATAATCGGGCCAGATATCCTCAATGCTTTCGTAAATCTCGCCCTCATCTTCAATTTCTTTAAGATTTTCAATAACTTCTGATGGCAATCCTGTCCGCATGGCGTAATCAATCAACTCGTCTTTGGTTGCCGGCCAGGGCGCATCTTCTAATTTTGATGCTAACTCTAAAGTCCAATACATATTTCCTGGTTTAAAATTTTTTGCAAAAATATAATAATTGATATTAAAAAGTCAAGTATTATTTTGTTATCCTTAATTATTTTTATTTATTAACAAATTATTCCCGGATAAAAATAGTCAATAACCCCAGTATTTCAAGCATAACGAGAATATTGTGCAAAATATTGAGTAAGGGTAAAATTATTTTGTATTTTCAAGAAAGTTTTCTTTTATGCCAAGTTCGGCAGCAAGAAAACGGGCGAGGACAAATAAATAGTCGGATAAGCGATTAACGTAAGTCAGCGTCAGCCGTTGTTTTTTTTCCAACAGGTCGAGCCGGGCGATGGCACGTTCCGCTCTGCGGCATATACAGCGGGCAATATGGCAGTATGAAATGATCGGATGTCCGCCGGGTAATATAAATTGTTTTTGGGGAGGAATTTTTTCGCACATGCGGTCAATCTCCCTTTCCAGGGCAAGGAGGTCGTCTTTGTTGATTGAGGGGATTTTGCTTAAAACTTTGTCGTTTCCGGCTGCAAGAATAGAGCCGGCTGTAAAAAGTTGTTCCTGTATGCTTAGTAAAAATCTTTTCACAGGGATGTCAATGGCGAAATCGCGTACCAAACCAATATAAGAATTTAATTCATCCAGGGTGCCGTAGGCTTCAAGTCTGGGGTCTGCCTTGTCCACCCGCTCTCCACCCAATAGCGAAGTTTGTCCGGCATCACCTTTTTTTGTATATATTTTTGTTTTTGTTGCTTTCATTCCTCTTCTTCTGAAATGTTCTCCCTGTCATAAAATTCCATTTTTCTGAAGTTTTCGTTGGGCAGGTCGGTGTCCACCAGCCCGTCTTTCAATCTGATGATACGGTGTGCATGACGGGCTATATCTTCTTCATGGGTAACCAGGATGATGGTATTCCCCTGTTCATGTATTTCTTCAAAAAGCCCCATAATCTCAATGGAAGTTTTTGAATCCAGGTTACCGGTGGGCTCGTCGGCGAGTATGATGGATGGCTTGTTTATCAATGCCCGGGCGATAGCAACGCGTTGCCTTTGTCCGCCCGACAGTTCGTTGGGCTTATGTGTCATGCGGTCGGCAAGCTGCACCTGTTCCAAAACCTGCATGGCGCGTTCTGTCCTTTGGTTTTTACCGTACCCGGCATATACCAGGGGCAAGGTAACATTATCAAGGGCAGTGGAACGAGGCAGCAAATTGAAGGTCTGAAACACGAACCCAATTTCTTTGTTGCGGATTTCGGCCAGCTCATTGTCGTCCAATTTACTTACATCTTTTCCATTCAAAATATAGGTGCCTCCTGAAGCAGTATCGAGGCAGCCCAGAATGTTCATCAGGGTTGATTTGCCGGAACCCGAAGGTCCCATCAGGGCAACATATTCGTTTTTGTAAATTGTCAGCGAAATATCCTGAAGTGCTTTTACAAGGTGGGTGCCTACCTTATAATGTCTCGAAATATTTGTAAGCCTGATGATTTCCTGCTTCATTTAATGAAAGTAATAATAAACAAAGGTAGTTTAATACTTCAAAACCAAATGTTGTTTACTGATTTTTTTATTAAAAAAAACTATTCCCAATTGGTACAAATCCATGCTGGTGGTAACCTCAGGATTTGCGCATATTGTGGTCCATGCATCATACATGCCGGGTGACCAGTGGATGTCGTCAAAAACAAATACCGACTGGTTGTTGGTATGTTTCAGGCATTCGTCAAAATATCTTAATGTGGCTTCCTTGGTGTGGTTTCCATCAAAAAAAACCAATCCGGCAACTTGCATTTTTTTTAATGCCACAGGCAATGTCTCATCAAAATTTCCCACGATAAGATTGATGTTTAACGAAAGTTTTTCGAAATTCTTGCGGGCAGCGGCGGCCGTTTGGGGACATCCCTCAAGGGAGGTCAGGGCGATATCCTGATTAGCCAGGGCCATATAGATGGTGCTTATTCCCAACGAGGTGCCCAATTCAAGGATGGTGACGGGTTTAAGGTAGTTGATCATTCGGTAAAGCAGAAAAGCTTCCTTTTTTGAACAGGCATACCGCCGCATTATATCCTTGATTTTTCTTTCCTGCGGCAGAGATACCCCACCTGTCCCCAGATCATTTACAAAAATCTTTTCCGGCGAATGCAGGCATGTTTTCCTGATTTGCTCTGCGGCAAGCAATGCTGCAGGAAATTTTTGTTTTGAACGTACCACCTCAGTATAAAAGGAATAGGCAAAAGGCGAGTGTACCTTAAATGCTGTTCCTGCCTTGTGCCGGTATCGTAAAAAATCTTTAAGCCGGAAAAGAGTGTCCATAAGATGATTTGTTGCGGTAAAAGTAATTTTTTTCTAAAAAATGCAGCTATATAATGTCATAATTACTAATTTCGTCGATTAAAATAATAATGAAAAACCTAAGAACATGCTGAAAAACTTTAAGTTACTTAACAATATCCTTGGCTGGATAGTATTTGTGGTGGCCTCTGGCGTTTATTTGCTCACCATCGAGCCTACGGCCAGTTGGTGGGATTGTGGCGAATATATCTCAACTGCTTTTAAACTTGAAGTGGGCCATCCCCCGGGAGCACCCTTGTTTCAGTTGATGGGAAGATTCTTTTCGCTGTTTGCCGGCGGCGATGTTACTAAGGTGGCCATGATGGTCAACAGTATGTCGGCTATATTAAGCGGTTTTGCAATCTTGTTTTTGTTTTGGTCCATCACCGCCATTGCCAAAAAGTTGTTTGTAAAAAGCAGCAGTTACGATCTTACCGTACCACAGACACTCATCGTACTGGGAGCAGGCCTGGTTGGCTCTTTAGCATATACTTTTACCGATTCTTTCTGGTTCTCTGCTGTTGAAGGCGAGGTTTATGCCACGTCTGCATTTTTCACCGCCGTCGTTTTCTGGGCAATTTTGAAATGGGAAGTGGTGGCCGACGAAAAATACGCCAACCGCTGGATAGTGTTCATCGCCTTTATGATGGGCTTGTCCATCGGAGTTCACTTGCTCAACCTGCTTTGCATCCCCGCCATGACAATGCTTTATTATTTCAGAAAAGGCAAACAATCTACCAAAAATTTTATCCTCGTGCTTATCCTTTCTGTAATAATTCTTGGATTGGTTCAATCGGGCATTATTCCCTGGACGGTTAAACTGGCCGGATATTTCGAATTGTTTTTTGTAAATACTCTTCACCTGCCTTTTAATTCAGGAACTATTATCTATTTTGTGCTTCTTATTGGTCTGATTGCTTTTGGCCTGATTTATTCAAAAAAACACGGTAAAACTATCTTAAATACCGTCATTTTATGTTTTACCTTTATTATTATCGGTTATTCTTCATTCGTTGTGCTGGTGGTTCGCGCTAATGCCAACACTCCCATTAATGAAAACGCCCCCAAGGATGCCCTTACCTTGCTGACTTATCTGAATCGCGATCAATATGGCGACTGGCCCGTACTATACGGGCAGTATTTCAATGCCCGCGTGGTCGATACCAAAGAAGGAGCTTATAACTACATTAAGGGTGAAGACGAGTACATTCCCACCACACGGAAAGTTTCCTATCAATATGATCCTCAGGGCTGCGGTCTTTTCCCGCGTATGTGGAGTGAACAGGACAAACATATCCGGGCGTACAGGGCGTGGACGGGGACCAAGGGTAAAACAAAACCTACCTTCGGCGAAAATCTGGCGTTTTTCTTTAAAAACCAGATAGGAAATCAGTACCTGCGCTATTTTATGTGGAATTTTGTAGGACGACAAAACGATATCCAGGGCTTTGGCATCGATGAAGCCGGAAACAAGGATGTTGCCAATGGCAACTGGATAAGTGGTATCAAGTTTTTAGATGCTGCCCACTTGGGTAATCAGGATAAACTTACCGACAAAATGTTAACCAATAAAGGCCGGAATACTTATTATTTCCTGCCGCTGTTGCTGGGATTGGCAGGACTGGCATTCCATTTCTGGAAAAACAAAAAAGATGCCTTTGTGGTCACTTTGCTTTTTTTGCTTACAGGACTGGCCATCATCGTTTACCTGAATCCTACACCCTATCAGCCGCGCGAACGTGATTATGCCTATGCAGGATCGTTTTATGCCTTCGCAATCTGGATAGGGATAGGTGTGGTGGCATTATACCACGGGCTGTCCAAAAAAATTCCACAGATTGCCAGCGTGATAATTGCTGTTGTGGCCAGTTTTTTGCTGGTTCCCACCATCATGGCCAAGGAAAACTGGGATGATCACGACCGCTCCGATAAATATGCCTGCCGCGATTATGCAAAAAATTACTTGGCTTCATGTGCACCGAATGCCATCCTGATTACCAATGGTGATAACGACACTTTCCCCCTATGGTATGTTCAGGAGGTTGAAGGTTTCCGTACCGATGTCAGGGTGGTGAATTTTACCTTGGCTTCCGGCGACTGGTATATTCATCAGCTGTTCAACAAAATTTATGAATCAGCCCCCCTGCCTTTCACTATACCTTCGCACAAATATACCGCAGGAACCAACGACTTTGTGCCTTATTACGAGAAAGATGCCAATAATGTCTGGGATTTGAAAAAACTGATTAATTTCATCAATAGTGATAAGGAAGACAGTAAAGTGCAACTGCAGGATAAACGCAGGGTAGCTTATATGCCTACCAAAAATCTTTCGCTCCGCGTCGATTCTGCCAAGGTGTGCAATAATGGCACGGTGCCGCGGTATCTGGCCGACAGGGTGGTAAAAGCCATCACCTGGAAAGTCAATAAAAACACTTTATATAAAAACGACCTGATGCTGCTTGACCTTATTGCCACCAACAACTGGGAACGCCCCATATATTTTGCCAGCCCATCGAGTGTTGAAGATTTTATCAATATCACCGATTATTGTTTCCTTGATGGCTGCGTTTACCGGTTTTTGCCTGTGAAAGGCGATGCCCGCAGGGGTGGTGTGCTTACCAATGAGACCTACGACTGCCTCATGAATAAATTTGTTTATGGCAACATTAACGATCCTACAATTTATGTGGACAAAGAAAGTTATGGTATGTCGTTGTATCTGAGAAATAATTTTGCCCGCGTGGCACAGGGATTGTTGGCCGAGGGACAAAAAGCAAAAGCCATTAAGGCGCTTGACAGGGGTGCTGAGTTGCTTCCCGACTATGCAGTGCCCTACGATTTATACATGATTGGGTATGCGGAACTTTATTTCAGCGCCGGCGATACTGCTAAAGGGAAAGAAATATTCAAAATCGTCGGGGATATTTATGATCAGAACCTGACTTATTACGAAAGTGTCAATCCGGAAGCTTTCAAAAAGAATGTTATGTTTACCCTGAACGGAGTTGATCAGGCAGTAGGTTTCTTTGGCGAAGATACCCAGCAGGGGCTCCAGGTGTTGCAAGCCCTGATGTCCTATTCTGAAAAATATGGCCAGAAAGCCGAAAGTGACAGGTACAGGCAGATGTTGATGAAATATATTCCGCAACAGGCCGGACAATAAAAAGAACCACAAAAAAGGCATCGCCCAAAGGCTGATGCCTTTTTTCTTAACAATAAGATTATGCAAGGTAAAAATTTTGTCGTTGCATTGCTATTTTTAGTTATGCTGTTGCCTTTATTTGGCCAGAAAAATGGTTGTCTCGAAGGAAACTGCAAAAATGGTTTCGGGATTTTTCGATATCCTAATGGCAACAGCTATGAAGGACAGTTTGAAAACTATATGCTTAATGGAACCGGCACCTATAATTTTGTTAACGGGACCTGGGCTGGAAGTAAATATACCGGTGAATGGAAAAATAATAAGATGAATGGTCATGGAGTTTTTTATTATGCCAATGGCGACATTTTTGAAGGGCAGTTTGTGAATAACAAAATTTCCGGCACCGGTGTTTTCACATATAAAAATGGTGATACATACAGTGGAGAATGGGCTGACAATAAATGTAACGGCAAGGGTACTTTTAATTATGCCGAAGGAGAGTACAAGGGATGCATATATACCGGCGACTGGAAAAACAGCAAGATGGCAGGAGAGGGGGTGTTTTCCTGCCCCAACGGAAAAAAATATACCGGACAGGTTAAAAACAACATGAAAGATGGCTATGGCACCCTGGTATTTCCGGATGGTTCGGTGTACGAGGGTATGTTCGGGAAAAATAAATTCAATGGCAAAGGTTGTTATACCTATGTCTCAGGAAAAAAAGTCTGCGGCACCTGGAAAGACAATGAGCTGCAGAAATAAAAAAAGCCGCCCCGGGGAGCAGCTTTTTAATTATTTATTGTTGGGTTATTTCCTCATTTTTGAAGTTTCCGATATGCCTGTACTTTCCGAAACAAATTCAAGCGCAGGTCTTCCAACCCACATACCCGTACTTACTCCGCATTTCAGATAATAGGTTCTACCCGGCTCCAGATTCATGGATGCCGTAACTTTGGGGGGTTCTGTCATGGCATTGAAAGTAACCAAACCAGGCTCTACCTTTGTGGAAAAATATGTGTTGTTGGCAACTTTGGTAATGTACTTAGTGTCGGCATACACATCATATACAACAGCAAATCCGGTAGGCGAGTTTTTCCGGTAAATGATGACAGTGGCAGGTTCCTGGCTGGCAGGAGTAGTAGTTACTTCATTATTTCCTCCTTGTTGGACAGCTGCATCGGTGCCAAAAACTTCTTTGGTGCCGTTGGCATATTTTATCATGAAAACTTCTGTTTTCAGGATAGAATAATTAGGGCCATCCTGGTTGTCAAATTTTTTGTATTTTATTTCTGTTGTCCCGACTTCTTGTACTTTGGCACTTATCTCATCGCCATTTTTTTTGATGATAAAATCCTGGGCATGGAGTGCGTTGATAAAAACAACACTGAGGAGAATTAAAAAGAATTTTTTCATGACTAATGTTTTTTGTTTTTGCTCCGTTACAGGTGGTTGCAAAATGCCTTAATATTTAGTAAAAAGTTTTGCAAAATTACTATAATTTTTTTTTATTTTCAATAGGTATAAGCCGCACTTTTGACCTTTTTTGATTTTAAAAATCACAGGTCTATAATCAAAAATTAAACCGTTTTTTTTTAAACCGCTATTACGCAATAGAAGCGCAAGGCTTATTGTTTTAGCTTGTGGGGTTATCAGGGAAAAATGAAAATATCCAGGGTATGACAAATGAGATGTTTTATCTCACCAGAGTTACAAAACCTTTGAGGTCGTGTCGCAATCCTGTTTTTTCACGAAAACTGATCAGCCATACATAAACCCCCATTTCGCAATCGGCGCCATTATTATAATTAATCCCATCCCATTCGCTGTACAGGTCGTTGGTTTTGAACATTAGTTTGCCCCATCGGTCGTAAATATACATTTCAAAACTGTTTTCATCAATACCCACACCTTTTCCCCTAAATCCTTCATTGATGCCGTCGCCATCAGGGGTAAAGGCATTGGGAACAAAGAAAGCATATGATTCGTATATTCTTATGGGCTTTGCTACAGAATCAAGGCAATTGAATTCATTGGCGACTATCAGTTGGACGTAAAAAGTGCCGCTGTCAGTATAGTTGTGCGAAGGATTTTGTAAATCAGAAAAATTATCATTTCCTGACTGCGGGTTGCCAAAGTTCCATTGCCAGCTAACCGCATCAATTGATTGATCATAGAAATAAATACGCGGATCATTCGTTTCACCGGCTTCCGGATGTGTAGTAAAATCAGCAACAGGGCCCGGTCTGACAATAACTGTGTCGTAGGCAACAAGGTTGCAGCCATAGATAGATACTCCATATAAGGTTACAACGTAATGGCCCTTATCTGTGTATGTGTAACCCGGTTCTGTGAGATTTGAAATATCATTAGTGGTACTTGGATCATCAAAATTCCAGTGAAGAGAATTTGTGTCAACCAATCCGTTGGGAACAAAACTGAATTGAACATCCAATGGGTAACAGCCTACTTTGGGCGTTGTAATGAAATCCATGGATACTTCAGGTGCAATATTTACAGCAACAGTTGCAGATCCGGTACACCCGGCAAGTGAAGTGCCGGTTACACTATAAACGGTAGCTGTAGTGGGTGCGACGATAACCGAAGAACCGTTCAAATTTCCCGGGGCCCAGGTATAAGTATCAGCACCAACAGCACCCAGGGTGGTGTTATGTCCTAAACAAACAGTTGATGGAAACGCTACTGTGGCGATAGATGGCAACGGGTTCACCGTAACAGCGATAGTGTTGTTGGTGGCGCATACTCCTGTGTCAGGAGTAAAAGTGTATAATCCGCTGGTAATGTTGTTGATGGCAGGCGGATTCCAGGTACCCGAAATTCCATTCAACGAAGTGGTGTTTAAAACGGGTGCCGGTGAGCCTACGCATAACGGAGGAACCGGGGAAAACTCAGGAACCGCCTTCTGAATAATAGTCACATTTAGGGTTTGAGATGTGGCACATTGGGATGGCAAGGGTGTAAAGATGTACGAGCCACTGGTCGTATTGTTAATAATGTCAGGGCTCCATGTTCCGATAATACCATTTGGCGAAATATGGTTTAAAGCCGGAGCAACGGACTGTTCACAAAAATCCGGTATGGGTTCAAAATCCGGGACCGTAGGAGGAATCACAACGACATGTAAGGTTTGTGGAACTGCACATTCTCCAAAAAGCGGGGTAAATGTGTAAAAACCACTAGTGTAATTGTCAATTGTAGCTGGATACCAATTTCCGGAAATGCCTGAAGGATTAGGCAATGTTGGAGCTATAGTACCTGCACAGAAAGGAGGTATGGGATTAATATTCGGGATTGCCTGAGGAGTGATCGTTACATTCAGTGTTTGGGAGTTTGCACACTGCCCGGCAGCAGGTGTAAAGGTATATGTCCCGCTCACCATATTGTTTATGACCGGAGGATTCCAACTTCCTGGTATTCCGTTGGGGGAAATGGGAAGTAAGATTGGAGCCAGTGAACCGTAACATATATCTGCAATCGGCGCAAAGTTCGGGTCTATTGGTATTGGCGCTGTTAAAGTAATTGAAGCCGTAGCAATGCATCCGTTATTGTCCGTAACACTAACAGAGTAATTTCCGGCGGAAAGTCCGCTTATAGTGGCCGTATTAAAACCATTAGACCAATTGTAGTGATAAGGTTGTGTTCCTCCATTTACTGTTACCATTGCCATTCCATCTTGCATACCCACACAGGATTCGTTAATGTAATTAGTTACATTGGCGGTCAATAACTGTGGTTGAGTGATAATGACAGAAACTGCTGTTGTACATCCGTTGGCATCGGTAACGGTCACATTATAACTTCCAGCAACCAGTCCTGTAGCGGTGGCTGTTGTCTGTGCCGGGGTAGAACTCCATAAATAGGTATAGGGAGAAGTTCCAGCGTTTGCTGTAACCGTAGCTGATCCGGTGGCATTGCCAAAACACAAGACATTGGTCTGTGCCGTTATGGCAGCATTCAGTGCCCCTGCGGGCTGTGTGATCACTGTAGTAGCTAAGGTAGAACAGC
>JAGNBV010000097.1 GCA_018004645.1 Bacteroidales bacterium | reverse complement strand
CAAATGGCTCTGTTTTGATGGGGGTAGGTTTCTTGAAAAACCAGAATCTGGTTTGTAAAAATCTGAATATGAGTAATCTGTAAGTGCCGATATTAAAAAATCAGGTTTTGTCGGTTGATAGTGATTACCAATTCAGGGTATCTGCAAAACAGCCTCGGCGATATATACAAAAAAGGAGTGTGGGTTATGGGTTGTCCCATTGGCGTGGGGTACGAACATAAACTGAGCGGCAACCTTTGGATAAAAACCATGTTGCTTTACGATCCTTTTCTTGATATTGATATTGGCGCCAATTCGCCCCAACAAAATCCATCTATCAGAGGTGGGTTAACCTATGTTATTCCATAGAAACAACAACATTGCTTCAGTATTGGCCCCGGAATTTTTTCGGGGCTTTTTTTTTCTTTTTTTGAATCGGCGTGAGGCCTTTTATTTTTGTCTTGAAATTCGAAATAGCATGATTCACTCTTTGTGTGAGACGATCGAAATTCGTCAGATGCTGAACAGTGTTTCGTATGCCTGCTAAATTGTTGTTTTTATAAAAGTTATATTTAATAATAAAAGTAATAATTAATAATAATGTTAAAATACTTGGTTTCACATTGATTTTGTATTATTTTTACAAAAAATTTGAAATAAAACATTGTTATATGAAAAAGCTATTACTTTTTACACTTTTAACGATGCTTGCAGCATCATTAATTGCACAATCAACGGAACGCTATGTGTTGTCTGGAGCTGGTGGTACCTATTTAGATAATATAAACAACTTCCAGATGGACTATACCATTGGAGAACCTGTTATTATTACGGCTTCCAGCGCTTCAATAGTACTGACACAGGGATTTCAGCAACCATTTTTCCTCATGACCTCTCTGCCGGAAACAGCTGAAGAACTTCCGGCGTGGTCCCTTTATCCCAACCCGGTAACGGAACATTTGTTTATCGTGAACGATAAACCAGAACAAGGAACTTATATAATACAGCTTTTCGACATGATGGGGCAAATGCTTGTTGAAAACATGCAGATAGCAGAAAGCGGCACGCCCTTGACCTTAATGATGGATTTCGACGGGTATGCCACAGGAAATTATTTTGTACGCCTGCTTTTTCAGAATAAGGCGCTCGAGACATTTAACGTAATAAAAATCAATCAATAATCATTAAATTCTTATCCTATGAAAAGAACATTATGCTTTTTAGCAGTAGCTTTTATGTTGGCTGTCCTATCAGTTAGTGAAAGTTACGGGCAGGCGCCTCAGAAATTCAATTATCAGGCAGTATGCCGCGATCTTTCAGGTAATATCATTGCCAATCAGGCCGTGACGTTACGAATGACCATACACGACCTGAGTGCCACAGGGGCGGTTTTGTATCAGGAGACACATGCCGTTACCACAAATAATTTTGGGTTGGTTAATGTGGCCGTTGGCGCTGGCACCGTGGTGTCCGGAACTTTTGCAACCATTGCCTGGGGCACTGGCGCCAAATACCTCCAAATTGAAGTTAACACCGGATCGGGATACAGCAGTGTAGGTGCTCCGCAGTTGTTAAGTGTCCCCTATGCACTTTATGCCAACCAGGCTAATGTGCCAGGCGTTGCAGGCCCCACCGGCCCAATGGGCCCCACTGGCCCTGCTGGAATTCCCGGCCCAATAGGCCCTACTGGTCCTTACGGTCCAGCTGGTCCTACAGGTCTTGTCGGTCCCGTCGGCCCTACGGGTCCGGTAGGTCCTACGGGAGCCACGGGCGTTATGGTGACAGGGACCAACATGCAGACATTAAGGCACAATGGAACAAATTGGGTGGCAAACAGTATCCTGACTAATAATGGTACAAATATCGGCATCAATTCGGTACCTCAGGTTGGGAAAAAACTTTATGTTTACCGGCCTTCTGGCAATTTTGGACCGGATTCAACGGGCATATATGTTTATCGTTATGGAAGTTCCTCTGTAGCAACAGATGGTGGGTCTTCATGGGCACGGACCGGAGTTGATGCTGCCATCAAAGGTTATTCATTTTATGGAAACAATTTTACTGCCGGTGTTGCAGGTTATAATTACCTGGATTGGTCAAATTCTGCAGGTGTCATAGGCGGCAATGCATTAGGTACATTATTTGGGGCCCTGGCATTTAAAGACGATCTTAATACAACATGGGCAGGGTATTTTAATGGCAATGCCAAAGTAACCGGCACTGTGACTATCGCCGGCGGCAGTCCCGATGTTAATAAAGTACTTACGGCTACAAATACGGCCGGTGATGCAGTATGGCAGAGCATGGCCGCTCTGTTGCCCGTGGGCACCTCGGGGCAGACTTTGAGGCATGATGGCGCCAACTGGATTGCTAACAGTGTTTTGTATAATGATGGAACCAATGTTGGTGTCGGCACTACAACACCAACCACTAAATTTGAGGTGGACAATGGTACGATTGGACTTAAGGCAGGTTCGGTTGCATTTGATCCGGCCACATATGCCGCTTATGGTGGCTTATTGCTACATTCATATGCTGTAGCGGGATCTCCCCAACTAAGTTCTATTGTTGCCACGGGAACTACGGCAGGCAACTGGTCATCGGATATGGCTTTTTATACCAGAATGAACAATCTGGATATTGCTGAACGAATGAGAATAAAAAACAACGGAAACATTGGTATTGGAACTTCAGCGCCAGCAGCCCAATTACACACTACAGGAACTGTAAAATTTGAAGGTGCCGGAACACCTGGTGCAAATAAAGTCCTAACGTCCGATGCTACCGGAGGTGCTACATGGCAGGTAACAACCGGACTTCCGGGAACGATTGCTGCAGCGCAAAGTAACACAGGTTATTATAATCAACCAACTACTTTGGATGTTATTACGTGGTCGGGTCCAAAAGTTACCGTGATCATAACATCAGCTACTCAAAAAGTTCATTTAGTTGCAAATATTGTTATGGGTGCCGGTGCCACTGCCGCTACCAACTTAGATATTTGGCCGGCATATGCTATTACAGGGACTACTACTCCTACCGTATCTGGACCGGGCTCATATGATTATTCATGCCCGGCTAATACCCGCAACTGTTATACTACTACCGGTGTAATTACCGGGCTTACTCCGGGAACCTATGATTTTGGAGTTGCTGTGCGAGTATCAAATGCGCTAAACTGGACTAGTAATGAAATAGGTTATGTTTCAGTAATGCTGATTAATCAATAGCCACTTTGTCAAAGATTGATATATAGCTCTGAGACAAAAACCTCAGAGCTATATTCTTTTAAAAATAAATGGTAAAAATAAAAACAGAATTCATGATATCAAGTGTTTCCGGCCGTGGTCGAAATTGTGAAACAATCATGTGTTATAGATATGGGTATCTTTTCTGCTTTGATTGCCCTCCGTTAAAAAAACGATAGGATAAAGGTTCTTAATAATAATCTAAAAATCAAAAACAAAAAACCATGAAAACACTTATCAAGATCATTTTTATCGCACTTACATCAGTTTGCGTCTTGCAATTAGATGCATATGCCCAGGCACCTCAGGCATTTAACTATCAGGCTGTTGCCCGTGATGTTGCCGGTAATGTGCTTGTGAATCAGAACATAGGCATCAGAGTAAGCATTCATCAGGGATCAGCCACCGGTGTCGTCAGTTATTCCGAAACTTTTGCACCAACCACCAATGAATTTGGATTATTTACACTGGCTATTGGTACTGGAACGATAGTAGACGGACAGTTTGACACCATTGCCTGGGGTAAAAACCAGTACTGGATGCAGGTGGAAATGGATCCTGCCGGAGGAGTGACATACACTGATATGGGCACCAGCCAGCTTTTGAGCGTACCTTATGCTATGCATGCCCAAGACTCGTATTGGAAAAAGACTCCTGGAGGCATTTTCTATAATAATGGCTATGTAGGTATCGGAACAGATTCACCAGCGACACAATTGCACATCATGAACACATTACGTATTGACGGCGCCTCACCATTAATTCAATTCAAAGAAGGTACAACAGCTAAAGGGTTTATTCAGTCGTTCGGGACTAATGCCGACCTCATATTTTCAAACAACACCAGCACAGGAAGTCTACAGTTATGGACGGATTATGCTGAAAGGATGAGAATTGATGTTAGCGGGAATGTCGGCGTTAACTGTGCAGCTCCGGCATACAAATTTGAAGTTGATGGACCTTCGGGAACTTTTAGTGTTAGCGGTATCCGGATTCAAAATACTTCCGGCCCAACAGGATGGAGTTTTTATCCCTCTATTAGCGGAGCATTAATAATCGGGAAAACATCCAACCTGGGTTCGTTTGATGGAACAACAGGCGCTTATACCGCTCTTTCCGACCAGCGTGTAAAAACAAATATCAGGCCATTGGAACCGGTATTGTCTTCGGTTTTGAATATGCAACTCAAACGTTATGAGTTTATTGACAATAATCCTTCCCATAAAGAATCCATAGGAATTATTGCTCAGGACCTTCAAAAAGTATTTCCTGAGTTTGTTTCTGTGAACAAAGTGAATGATGGAAATCCGTTGGTTGAAAATCAGTTGGGCGTTGACTATGCTGGCTTGAGTGTACTTGCATTAAAAGCTATACAGGAACAACAAAATGAGATTACTTTATTGAAAGCTGAAATTGAATTGTTGAAAAAGAAAATCTTGATTTTGGAGGAAAAATAATTTAATCAAAAAAAAATAGTAATATATATTTTTTAATATCTGAAATTATGAAAACAAAAACTTGCATTTTATTTCTGATGAGTGTTTTTGCAGGAAGTTATTTAACGGCCCAATCGCTGACACCTTTTGTAATATCTTCCTCCGGAGGGTATTTTTCTTCCGCAACCGGTTCACTCTCCTCGACAGTGGCTGAAATGACGATGGTACAAACTTTTATGTCAACGGGCAATTACCTCACACAGGGATTTCAACAACCCGAAGAATGGTACACTTCTGTGAATGAAGAACAAGCCCCTGGCAATTTTATTGTTTCCCCTAATCCAAATGCCGGAAGCTTTGATTTTATTGTTCATTCAAGTGCAGAAGGAAGTGCCGGAATCTGCATTTATGACCTTCTGGGGCAAAAAATATGGGCGCAGCACATGAATATTGTATCTGGACAGACTACCTGGAAAATTGATATCAGTGGTTATACCAACGGAATTTATCTGCTCGAATACCTCTATTCAGGTGATGATGGAAAAAAAGAAACTAAAATATTTAAAATCAACTTAATAAAATAAATTAAAATTATAAAACTATGAAAACAACAGTTACTAAAATCATTATTTCATGGATCTTCTTGTTGCTCACAGGTTATTGTTTTGCTCAGGCGCCACAGGCATTTAACTATCAGGCTGTTGCCCGTGATGTTGCCGGTAATGTGCTTGTCAATCAAAACATAGGCCTCAGAGTAAGTATTCATCTTGGATCAGCTACCGGTGCGGTGAGTTATTCTGAAACTTTTGCGCCAACCACCAATGAATTTGGCTTGTTTACACTGGCTATTGGCACCGGAACCATTGTTGACGGCCAATTTGACACCATCGCATGGGGTAGGAATCAATACTGGATGCAGGTTGAAATGGATGCTGCCGGCGGAACGACGTATGCGGATATGGGAACCACACAGTTATTGAGTGTACCTTACGCCTTGTTTGCGGAAAGAACCAAAGCGCTGCCTTTAGGTAGTTTGGGCCAGACACTCCGGCATGATGGAATGGGATGGCTGGCAGATACAATTATTTTTAACAACGGTACAAATGTCGGTATAGGTACCTCAATTCCCGGATATAAAATGGATGTGAGGCACAACGGCGGAACAGGTTTACGGGTAAAATCGAATAGTTCATTCAGTGTGGTTGATATCGATTCAAAAAATGGCGATGCAGCCCTCAGGTTTGCGAAAGATGGCGCTAACTATTGGCTTGTACGCAACAATCCGAATACCGACAACTTTGAATTTTATGAACTTGGCGGTGGTGGTTTACGCATGGTTATTCAGGATTCGACAGGGTTTACAGGTATAGGAACTTCAACGCCTGCCTACATGCTTGATGTTAAACATACGGTTACAAGTCATTCAGCGACATTATCTCCAACTATACAGGCCACTGTAATGGGCGATGGTGATACATTAACCGGTATTGTAGCCGGACAAAATGGTTATCAGGGACTTTATGGGAAGACTACCAGGAATTATGGATATGGTGCTTATGGAATTGTAACTGGTTATGGAGGATATGGTGTTTATGGCCAAGCTTCCGGAGATGGCAGCTATGGCGTTTATGGATCAGCGACATTGGGAGCAGGTACCCGTTGTGGTGTGAGAGGGTATGCTAGCAGTTCCGCTGCCTCAACCAATTATGGAGTATATGGATATGCGGGCAATGCCACCTCAAGTAATTATGGTGTTTATGGTATGGGGGGGACTTATGGTGTGTATGCCAGCGGCAACCTGGGGTGCTCCGGGACAAAGCCAGCCGTTATCCGCACCAGCAAAGGCCCGCGCGAGATGTATGCCATGGAAAGCCCCAATATATGGTTTGAAGATATTGGCGAGGGTAAAATTGTTAACGGGAGTTGTTATGTTGCTGTATCAGAGGATTTTGCTGAAGGCATTTTTGTTGATGAGTCACACCCCTTCCATGTTTTCATTACACCTTATGCAAATATTGGTAACTGGTGGATTGAGAAAAGTGATAAGGGTTTTACGATAAATGCGCCGGATGCCGCCAACGGAGCTAAGTTTAGTTACCGCATTACCGCCTACCGTAAAGGGTACCAGGATCTGCGCATGAAAATTGTCCCGGGACTGTACACCGATCATGTGCTTTACCCTGACATAAAAGATGTGCCTAATGAATTTCAGGAAGAATGGAAGAAAGTTGCAGAAGAACCACACCAACAAAAATAGAAATCGGAAAAATCTATTGTGGCAGGGAGATAAGCATTAGGGAATGATGATCCCCGGCATAATGATTATATAACAATACGCGGCGGATAGTTTCGGGGGCTTTACCTTTATAGAGTGCCACCGGAGGTATCCGCTGTTGTTTTATTATGTTTGAAGTCATCCACAAGCCAAAAGCCGAAGCAGTGTAATATTCCCCGCAAAGATGTTTGAAAGCTGCAACAGCTTGATTTTTAAATAATTCTTCAGTTATATTATGGTACCACTCATCTGTGGTTTTTTCACCGTTTAGCCCTGCCACCAACAGGTCGATATCGGTAGGTGTCAGTTCGTTTTCCTTTAGAAGTTTGGTGATGGCACCAGCTATTACAGACTTTGATTTTGGTTTATAAATCGTTCTTAAACAATCTATTACCGCATAAGAATTAGGTTGGCGGTTTTTTGTCAATGTAAAAAATACCGATCCTTCTCCGGGAATAGTCCCTGTCCCGGGATTTTTCAATAAGGAGAGATTGCTCTCAGGCTGGGATCTCCAGATACCCGTGAGATTCGAGATGGCAAAATGATTTTCAGACATTTCGTCGATCCCGCCTACCAGGGCTGATTCAGCTTCTCCTCTGTTCATCAGGTCGATACCATCAGCCAAAGCCGATTCAAAAGAAAATCCGCGGTGGACATATGTGGTATTATAGTTTGAGCATTTTAAAATTATCGCAATCTGTGAACTTATCGTGTTATAAGTTGATTGCATGAAATTCGTCGGGTTGAGCAGGGTTTCGTTATTGTCGAGCATAGTAGTGAGAAATTTCTCCGTATCCACCACGCTACCCATTCCCGTGCCGGTGATAACGGCCCCGGGATTATCAATGCCGCTTTCTTTCACGCTGATAAGCGCTGCGGTGATACCCATTTTAATATTACGGCTGAGACGGCGCGACAGAAGAGGATCAATGTAATCTCTGTACGATTCCGGCTGGATACACTGAAGAAATAAGGCGTCGTGATTGACAGGGTCAGAAAGAAATTCATTCACCGCAATGGTTTTTTGAGGTGAGATGCATCCGATGCCGGAGATGTAGAAGGACATTTTTAGTGGGTTAGGGGTTAAGTTGTTTGGGGTTTGAGGCTATTAGGGTTTAGACTGTCAGGCTGTTAGGCGCATTCCTTTATCCCGTTCACCTTCTTCCTATTTAACTATTTAATTATTAACTATTTGACTATTAACTATTTGACTAATGACTATTTGACTAATGACTATTTGACTAATGACTATTTGACTAATGACTATTTGACTATTAACTATTTGACTAATGACTATTTGACTAATGACTATTTGACTATTAACTATTTGACTAATGACTATTTGACTAATGACTATTTGACTACAAAATACAAGTTACAAGTTGCACAAAACAAAGAACTATCTTCCCACTTTTTACTTTCAACTTTTTACTTTCAACTTGCTACTTTCAACTTGCTACTTTCAACTTGCTACTTTCAACTTGCTACTTTCAACTTGCTACTTTCAACTTGCTACTTTCAACTTGCTACTTTCAACTAATAACTATTTGACTATTTAACTATATTTTTGAGAATATGAGCGTTGTATTATTTCCGCCGAAACCAAACGAATTGGTCATAACATGCTTTTGCTCAATATTTTTCATCAAACAGCATACAGGGCTAAATGTGAGCTCGGGCATCTGTTGATTGAAATTCAGATTTGGAAAAATCATATTGTTTTTCATGCCCAGCAAGGTGATGATAGACTCTACGGTACCGGCAGCGCTGGTGGTGTGCCCGGTATAGGGCTTCGTGGAACTTACCAGGGGCAGTTTAGGGGCAAAGAGCCGTTGGATGGCGCGGCCTTCTGAAAGATCGTTATTGTCAGTTCCGGTGCCATGTGCATTGATATAATCAATATCGCCAGGTTGTAAACCGCTCATTTCCAACGCTTTATTCATGGCTAAGTAAGCTCCGTCACCTTCCGGAGATGACGCGGTTTGGTGGAAAGCCTCACAGGCATTTCCCCATCCTTTTAATTCAAAACCGGTACCGGCGGCCACATCTTCAGATTCCAGTACCAGGTAGGCTGCTCCCTCTCCAAGGTTTATGCCGGCGCGGTTTTTGTCGAAGGGCTTACAAGGTTCATAATCCAGAATTTTCAGGGCATTGAAACCGTTGAGATGAAACTTGGTGAGGCATTCGGTGCCGCCAACGATTACCCGTTTCAGTGTGCCATTCTGTATCATCCTGGCGCCAAGCAATACCGCATTGGATGCCGAGGAACAGGCGGTGCTGATCGTGGTGACAAATTTACTGATACCTAGATGGTCAGCTATTTTCTCGGTGCTGTCGGCGCAATCACTTGTTGAAATAAAGGGATTGACTTTTTTTAATTTGAGGTAGTCGTAGTAGTATTGTTCACTTTTATCCATGCCGCCTACGGTGTTGGCCGAAATAAGGCCGGTTTCGCCGAAGTCGTTTATTTGTGCTGTTTGGATGGCTTCATTGACGGCAACCATGGCGAGCAGGGTAGTGCGGGTGAGGTCGGTGCGGCCTTGCAAACCACACAAACCAGCCAGTTCCTCGTTAGTTTGAGGTACCTCGGCCACCGGAATCTTGTCCCGGTGTATCGTGTTGAGGTGTTTGATGCTGCCAATACCCGACCGGCGGGCAACAAGAGCATCAAAGGTTTCCGGCAGGTTTTTTCCCAGGGCGGTGATGATACCCATACCGGTAACAAAGATCCTCTTCTGCATCAATTATTAAGCTTTTTGATGGTCAATAATGTATTTGGCCAGTGTCCGGATAGATGCAAATATTTTTTTGCCTTCTTTAGGGTCTTCGATTTTGATACCGTAATTTTTTTCGAGCAATACAATAATTTCCAGGGCGTCGATAGAATCAAGGCCTAATCCTTCGCCGAAAAGAGCAGCATCAGGATCGATATCTTCGGGGTTGAGGTCTTCAAGGTTGAGTTGCTGGATAATTTCTTTTCTGAGTTTTTCAATCAATTCTTGTTCTTCCATAGTGTATTAATATTTTCTGGTCACTAATGTTTTGATATTAAAATAAACCGTTCTTTGAAATTCTTTGTAAATAAGGGTTGCAACGTTTTTTAGAGCTCAAACGATTTGAAAAATATTTTTGTTGTAAAACAAGAATATTTATGAAT